>JAFIEN010000243.1 GCA_020832515.1 Rubellimicrobium sp.
ATGGGCCCGCTGCCGAAAGCGACGCCCGCCGGACCCGAGGCCAGAAGCTGCACGACGCCAATGGCGGCAAGGCCAAGCGCGGTCAGGGCGGAAAGCTCGGCAAGGTGCGGCAGGCCCGCGGGGCGGCGGCCGGGGCGGCTCAGAGCAAGGGCCGCCACCGCCAGAAGCGCAAGCGGGGCGAACAGGGTCACGGGCAGAAGTCCGGTCATCGCAAGCTCCTCTTGTCTGGTCAGGTGCTAGATAGGACTTGCAAGGCCACCGGAATATTACAAGTTATCGGGTATATCGTTCGATCTGGTGAAAGTATGGCCGCGCTCAACCTGCATCATCTGAGGCTGTTTCGGGCAGTTGCCATGGATGGCACGCTGACGGGCGCGGCGCGTCAGCTGAACCTGTCGCAATCGGCGCTCTCAAGCCAGATCCGCGCGCTCGAGGAACGACTGGAGCACGCGCTGTTCGAGCGGCGGGGGCGCGGGCTGGTCCTGACCGAGGCGGGGCGGATCGCGCTTGACCATGCCGAGACGATCTTCCGCACGGCCGATGATCTGGCAGCCACCTTGCGCGACACGGGAAGGGCGCGGCGGGCGCTGCGGGTGGGGGCGCTGGCGACGCTGTCGCGCAACTTCCAGCTCCAGTTCCTGCGGCCCCTGATCGGGCGCGAGGATGTGGATGTCGTGGTGCGTTCGGGCAGCCAGTCCGAGCTGCTTCTGGGACTGGAGGGCCTCGCGCTGGATGTGGTGCTGACCAACCAGCCGCCGCCCGCGGACGGGGCAAGCCTGTGGCGCGTGCATCGGCTGGCCGAGCAGCCGGTCAGCCTGGTGGGCACGCCCGCGCGGCTGAAGGCGGTGCCGCGGGATCTGGCGGGGCTTCTGGCGGCCGCGCCGCTGGTGGTGCCGACGCGCGGGACGGCGATCCGGGCGGGGTTCGATGCGCTGGTCGACAGGCTGAACGTGGTGCCGTCCTTCGCGGCCGAGGCCGATGACATGGCCATGCTGCGTCTGCTCGCGCGCGAGGATGCGGGGCTGGCGGTCCTGCCGCCGATCGTGGTGCAGGACGAGATCGCGGCGGGGCGGCTGGTCGAGGCGGCGGTCTTGCCGGGGATCAGCGAAAGCTTTCTGGCGGTGACGCGGGAACGGCGGTTTGCCAATCCGCTGCTGGCCGAAGTGCTGGGGATGGGCGGGCAAGGCGGCTAGACGCGCGCGCGCCCCGGAGATCACCCAGTGTATCCGCCTCTGCCGCAGGCGCAGCGCCGGCAAGGCCCGTTGCCACCCGGCAACGGCCCCCGTCACGCGGCGGGGGCGTCGCCTGCGATGGTTTCAAGCAGTTTGACCCAGGTGTCGGGGATCTCGCGCCGGGCAAGCGCGCCTTCCTGCACCAGAAGCCGGTCGCGCATCCGTTCGGCCACGCGCATCCGCCAATCCGCCTCGAGGCGGATACCCTCGGCCTCGGCCCAGTCCTCGACCTGCTTCACGAAGGGCGTGCCCTCGCGGAAACGGTCGGCGAAAAGACGCTCGGGGCGGCGCTCGACCCGGTCGACGGCGGTGATCATCGGGTCGGACGGCATCAGATCCTCGACCGTCACGTCGGGGCGGCCCAGCACCACATCGAGCGCGACCAGATGGCCGGTCGAGGGGGCCTCGCCTTCGGCTGCCGTCCCGGCTTGTTCGGGCAGGCTGTCGACCATGACCCGCGGATCGGCAGCGCCGACACCGCCCAGGATGCTGGCAACGGCCTGCATCACTTCGGCCCCGGCGGCAGGGGCGAAGACGATCTCGCGCTGCGGAAGGAACTTGCCGGCGGCGATGGTCAGTGTCTTGATCGCCGAAAGGTAGGTCTGTTCGATCCGGCTGGGCACCAGCACGGGCAGCGCGCCGGCAAGCCCTGCCTCGGCCACCGCGATGTTCACCGCGGCGCGCACCGCATAGGCGGCCCCGCGCTGGCTGTCGCTGCCGCCGCCGTCCATGAGGTCGCCGGTCACCCGGGTCGAACCTTCGGGCCCGATGAAGACCTTGCGCGCCCGGCCCAGACGATCGGCATCCACAAGGAAGGGGGAATGCGTCGTGTAGATCATCTGGTTGGCCTCGGCGAGGCCCTCGAAAAAGGCAGAAAGATCGCGCTGCGCCAGCGGATGCAGCGACATGCCGGGTTCGTCGAGCAGCAGCACGCAATTGCGATGCGCGCCCTTGGCCTCGTGCAGGAAGACCAGAAAGAAGCTCAGGAACCACTGCAGGCCCGTCGAGCGATGCTCAAGCTCTACCTCCTGCGGCCGGCGGGCATCCGAGACCCAGATGCGGAAATGGTTGCCGTCGGCCTCGAAGCGGAAGCGGTAGTCGCCCTGTTTCCACCAGTCGGCGAAACGCTCGGTCAGCTTGGTGCCGGCCGATTGCAGCAGGATCGAGCGGGTGCGCTTGGCCTCGGCGATCTGGGCAAGCATGTCGGCATCGGGTTCGGGCGTCTTGCCGAAAGCGCGGTTCCAGAGGGTACGGATCAGGGCGCTCTTGCCCTCTTCCTCGATCATCTTCGCCTCGGCCTCTTCGCGGATCTCGCGGAAGTCGCGGCCGAGTTCCAGAACCTCCTTCGCCTTCAGGCCCACGAATTCGAACAAGACGCGCAGGGTGCGTGCCTTGGCGCCTTCCTTGGCACCAAGGTCGGACCGTTTCAGGTTTTCGACGACATGGGGCAGGTAGATCTCGGAGTCGAGATTGCCGTAGTTCGAGTAATAGACGAACTTCGGCAGCCGGGCGATCACGGCGTTGCGCACCTCTTCGTTCGAGGCGGGGTCGGGGGTGATCATCTCGGCCATGCGGGCGGCAAGCGCCTTTTGCAGATCGCGCAGAAGCGGGATGATCGGGCTGACGGCCGGCGGGTCTTCGGGGATCAGCGCGGCGACCGAGTTACGGGCAAGGCGAAGGTCGTTGCCGGTGACCGCCTGCGCCGTGTCTAGATCGCGGGTCAGCCGGGTGATCGTCGATTTCGCGGCGAGCAGAAGTTCCTCTTGTCCGACGGGGGCGGTGATCTCCTGCAGGAGGCCAAGCGTGTTGTGCAGCGAGGCAAGCGCCTTGATCACGCTGTCGGATGTGCGCTGGCGGTAGTCGGGAAAGGCGATCTGGTAGCTGCCGTCATACAGCCGCGCAACGCTGATGCGGCGGCATTCCTCTTCGGTGACGCGGGCGATCTCGGCCAGGTTGGCGGCTTCGACGCCGGTCTCGAATTCGGCGGTGATGAACTGGAAGCTCTCGGGCGCGTTGCGGATCGTGGCGAAGAGCGACTTGGGATAGTCCGAGGTCGGCTCGATCGCGCCGCCGCTGGCGGGGTTCAGCTTCCACAGCGGCATCAGCAGGTTGGTCTTGCCGCTTTCGTTCACCCCGATCAGCGCCGTCACCCGGTCGATGTCAAGCCAGCCGCTGTCGGCGACCGAGCGGAAGTTGTTGACCCGGTAACGACGCAGGGTCAGGCCCCGCGGGTCGTCCTCGGGGGCGGTCGATGATGTGGTCGGGCTGCCGGTGCCTTTCGAAGCGGGCGGGCTGGTCTGCGCGGTCGGGGCTGGGGCCGTCCGCGCGGTCACTTCCGCATCTGCGCCCTGCGCTTCGGCGCCGATCTTCGTCTCGACACGCATCTGTAACTCCTTCGACTATCTTCCCGGGGGCCTGCGCTCAGGTCACTTGCCGTGCAACAGCATCACAGGGCCCCGGTCACGGTGATCGTACCCCCGTACCCGCGCGCGCGGGTACGAAGGCAGGCTGGTGCGCGGGTGATCGCGGCGCGCGCGAGGTGCCGGACGGATCCCGTGTTCATGATAAATTCGACAATTCCAAGCCCGCATCGATGCCAAACCAGACCTTTATATGGTTCGAAGCGCGCAATTTACCAGCGGCGCCTGTGACGCGGGCCGATTCACCACATCGTGAGAACGTGTGCCCCGGGCGGATGAGGGCGCAGACCGGAGCAATGTCGGAAGGCCTGCCATGCGCAAGGCTGCCGGGGTGTGGTCCATCGGACCGCCCCCAGCGTGACCCTGCCCCGCCCCCGGTCGGCGCGGGCCGCGCGTCTAGCGACTTGCGCGGCTCACGCGGGCGATCTCGTCAAGCTGGAGGATTGCGCGCTTGATGTAGAACCCCTGCATGTTCAGGTGATTCGCAAGGATGCTGCTCGCACCGGCACTGTTGAGCACGATCAGCGGGCGCTGGATCGAAGCTTCGCGCAGGCTGACCAGCGCATTTTCCCACACGCTTTCAAGCTGCTGCTGCCGGAGCACCTGTTCGAAGTCGCGCCCCAGTTCGCGCATGATCAGGTAGGTCGCGTAGGTCATCCCCTTGTTGAAATAGAAGATGTCGTCCGAGATCATGTCGATGATGAACGTGTCACGGTTCAGGTGCTGGTCCACGATGGCGGTGCGGGCGCCAAGTTCGCTGGCCAGCTGTTCGACCGCGATGGACAGGGCGTCGGGGCGGGTTTCGAAGACCGCAGTTCCGTTGGCGACGCGCATGTTGTATTCGCGCAGGCCCCGCGCCGCGGTGGCATATTGCGTGTCGGCCGGCTGGATCGGCAAAAACGACTGATCGAAGTCGAAGATCCAGACATCGGTCGGAAACTGCAGCAGGCCCGAGGCCCGCAACAGGTTCGGGTCGATGGCCGACGATCCGCGCTGCCGCCCGATCTGGGTTTCCATCACGAGGACGAACCGGCCGAGGCCCCGCATCATGCCACGCTGAAAGTTCTGGTGGTTGTCCCAGAACACGGTCGGAAAGAAGAACGGGTCGTTGGGGGACCAGCGATTCACGACCGTTTCGCGCTCGATCAGGGCTTCGGCCATGCTGATGGCATGGCTGCCGCCCGGGACGGGGTTCGGCGCCTCAAAGTTCACATCTGCGTCGATCCGGTGAAGGATCCCGCCCAGGACGGTGAAATAGAGAAAGGATCCCACCGCAATGCCGATCACCACGCGCTTGGCCATCAGGGCCGGGCGACGGGCCTTGATCCGTTCCCAAAGGGACCCGCGTTCGGGCCGGGCATGATCGTCCGGCTCTACCGTGAATTCGTCCGAGAGTTGATCCGACATCGAAGTCTCCACCTGGTTGCGCCCCTTCCCAGCACCCCTGCTGGCGACGGGATACAAAGCCCCCTGTTCGAAGAACGCACCGATCCGCAACTTCATCCGACTGGTCGGCAAGAAATGGCGGATTTTCCTTTAATTGCTCCATCTAATCGGGATGGGCCGACTAAATCAAGCACTGACATGGTGAACGTGAACAGGGTTGAGATAGGATCGACCCCCCTGATTTTCAAGGCCGATCGGCTGGCGCAGGTGGCCCTGCCGCGCCGGCAAGCTGTCCGCCCCAAGCCGTGACGGAACGTAGCGATTGTGGCGTTGTCGCCCCGGAACGGGCAAATCTGCCCATCCCCGCGTCAGACCATGTCGATCGCCCGCAGCCCGTTCAGCACGAACTGGACGGAAAGCGCGGCCAGCAACATGCCAAGAAGCCGGGTGACGACCATGTTGCCGGTCTTGCCAAGGATCCGCTCAAGCGGCGTGGCGATCAGAAGGGCGGCGAAGGCCAGCACGATCACGGCCAGCATGACGACATGAAGCGCCGCGATCATGGCCAGATCGCCGTCAAGCTCTCCGACCAGCAGGATCATGGAGGCCATCGCCCCCGGCCCCGCGATCAGCGGCATGGCCAGCGGAAAGACCGACGGATCGTCGGCTTCGGGTGTGTGACCCTTGCGCCGTTCGGTTCGCCGGTCGAACAGCATGTCGAGCGCGGTCAGGAACAGCAAGATGCCCCCGGCGATCTGAAAGGCGGGCATGGTGATACCCACGGCGGTCAGCAGCGATTCGCCCGCAAGCCCGAACAAGGTGAGCAGGCCAGCCGAGATCAGGCAGGCCCGCAGGGCGATGTGCCGCCGCTGGGACACGGACATGCCCCCCGTCAGGCCAAGGAACAGCGGCGCCAGGCTGACCGGGTCGATCACGACAAGAAGCGTGACGAAAGCGGTCACGAGGAAAGCAAGGTCAAGGGCCATCGTCGTCAGCTGTCCATCATCGGAACGGGGTCGTGCGGTTCACGTGAACCGCCCTGCGGCAGCGGGAAGTTCCTGACGTGACGACGGCTCTGCCAACGGTCGTGTCTCCGATCCGCTGGCAGTCTCCTCCGATCCTGCGATCCGTTCAAGCGTCCTGTTCAGGCGACCTGGACCGAACCCTTGCGCGGCGCATCAGCCCGGTGCCCTGGGCGTGCTGGCGGCCGGGTCGACCGTCCCTTCCGCCGTCAGGACCACGCCGTAATCCCGCGCCGCCCCTTCGGGCGAGACGGTGCCGGAAAGCACATCCTCGCGCACCTCGTCCAGGGGCCGCGCCATCGGATCGCCATAACCGCCACCACCGCCGGTGCGGGTCACGATCCGGGTGCCCTTGGGAAATTCGCGGGCGCGCATCTTGAGGATATGCTCGACCGTGCCGTCGGGCAGGACGATGTCGATCAGCGGGCCTTGCCCGTCCTTGCCGCCCGCAAGGCCCCAGGCGGGGGATTTCGACCGTTCGAACCACAGCGCGGCCTCGGCGGCCTCCACAAGCTCATCGGCCCGCACCACGCCGGGGCCGCCGCGCCAGCGGCCCGGCCCGCCGG
>JAFIEN010000244.1 GCA_020832515.1 Rubellimicrobium sp.
AAAGCCCGCGAAAGATGTTGCCGCCGCCGATGACCATGCAGATCTCGACGCCCAGGTCGTGCACGCTCTTCACTTCGGCCGCGATCCGCTCGACCGTCTTGGGATCAAGGCCATAGCCGCGGTCGCCCATCAGCGCCTCGCCCGAGATCTTGAGCATCACCCGGCGAAAGGTGGTCTTGGCGGCCTCTGCCTCGATCATCCTGCCTGTCCCCGCTGAAATCCTGTCGCTTCGGCGGTAAATGTCGGAAAAGGTGCCCGCGCGCAACCGCGGGATGAGGGAGAACGGGTCGATGAGGCGAGAGGAGCCGGCAGGGCTGACGGAGGTCCTGAAAGGGCTGCCCCCGGACCGCCCCGTGCTGATCGCCGGGCCGACGGCCAGCGGCAAGTCGGCGTTGGCCTCTGCCGTCGTCCGGTCGGCGGGCGGGGTGATCGTCAATGCCGATGCGCTGCAAGTCTATGACGGCTGGCGCATCCTGACCGCGCGTCCCGGCGCCCGCGACGAGGCCGCCCTGCCCCATGCGCTTTACGGCCATGTGCCGGCCGAGGCCGCCTATTCGGTGGGCGACTGGCTGCGCGACCTTGCCCCGATCCTGTCGGGCAACCTGCGGCCGGTGATCGTGGGGGGAACGGGTCTTTACTTCTCCGCCCTGACCGAAGGCCTGGCCGAAATCCCTCCCACCCCTCCGGAGATCCGCGCGCAGGGCGACTGCCTGCCGCTTGCCGCGCTTGTCGCCGGCCTGGACCCTTGCACCGCGGCGCGGATCGACCTGAAGAACCGCGCCCGCGTCCAGCGTGCGTGGGAGGTGCTGAAGGCCACCGGCCGCCCGCTTGCCGACTGGCAGAGCGATACCGCCCCCCCGCGCCTGCCGCTGGCGGAGACCCGCGCGCTGGTGCTGCGGCCCGAGGTCGACTGGCTGCGCGCCCGCATTGAAGCCCGCTTCGCAGCCATGCTGGCCGAGGGCGCGCTGGACGAGGCCCGCGCCATGCGGCACCGCTGGAACCCCGCGCATCAATCCGCCCGCGCGATCGGTGCGGCCGAGCTGATCGCCCATCTCGAGGGCCGCATGACCCTGGACGAGGCACAGACCGCCGCCGTCATCGCCACGCGCCAATATGCCAAGCGGCAAAGAACGTGGTTTCGCAACCGGATGGCGGATTGGCAGGCGGTGCCCCTGCCCTGAGGCAAGAGGCCGGTCCACAACCTGCCCACAGGGTCATCCCCGAAGTTATCCCCGGAAATGTCGTCTCCGCCACAATTCTGCCATTGTTTCGCGATGCAGAGGGCGTCAACACTTGCACAAATCGAACGTCTTCTCCCGTAGCGAGTTTTCGTAAGTACCGAGACGAACAGCCGGGACGATACATTCCATGACCGATTCGCTGAAGAACCGACTTGCGCTTTTGCCCATCGCCCAGAATGCCGCACAGGGGCGCTGGCGGACCGAGGCGATGCGCAGCCACGCCAGCCCGCGCCTGATCTTCATCAACAAGGGTCAGGGACGGATCACGATTGCGGGTCTGACCTCGGGCTATGGTCCGAACAACCTGATCTTCATCCCCGCCCAGGTGATGTATGGCTACGAGGTGGGGCCCACGACACATGGCCACATGCTGCAGATCCCGGCCGCAATGGCATCGGAATGGCCCGAAGACCAGGTGCATCTGCGCCTGCGCGACGTCTCGGCGCAAAAGGAGATCGCGGCGCTGTTCGACAATCTGGAACGCGAGCTGACCTCGACCAAGGCCGAACACAACCGCGCCGCGCATTATCACCTGGGCCTTCTGTCGGTCTTCTTCCAGCGTCAGCTTGAAGGCCGCCCCCCCGACCCGGCCGAAGACCGCCGCCACAGTGCGGCGGCGCGGCTTGTCGCGGCTTATACCGATCTGATCGAGCGCGATTTCCGCAGTTCGATGAATGTCGGCGACTATGCCCGCACGCTGGGCGTGACGCCGACGCATCTCACGCGCAGCTGCAAGGCGACCTGCGGACGCTCGGCCCTCGCGATCCTGAACGACCGCATTCTCTATGAGGCGCGCGTGATGCTGCGCGACACGCGCGACCCCGTGCAGGACATCGCGCGCCGGCTGGGCTTTGCCTCGCCCGCCTATTTCACCCGCGCGTTCCAGGCCCGCACCGGCATGACACCCAGCAAGTTCCGTCGCCTTGGCGCCACGGCTGCGGGCTGAGCAATGCCCGGCCAAGGGGCCCGATCGGCCCTGCGCCGACCGAAGGGCAATCATGATCCGTCGCCGTCCTGTCGCAAATGCTTTGCGAAGTGCCGAAGGTCGTCATTGACCTGCGGGTCAAAGCTTGCCTCAATGGGGTTTCAACATCGGCGGCAGGCCCGCCCTGACCCCGCGCCCGGCAATCGGGTTGCAATTCGGGGCGTGGCTTGCAAGCCTATAAGAACGACGCCTGACACAGGGAGTATCTGATGACCTATCACGACAGGACCGGCACTGCCATTCATCCCGGCGCCCGCCTCTATGCGCGCGAGGTGCAGGAAGGCAAGCTCAGCCGGCGCGAATTCCTCGTCCGCTCGACAGCGCTTGGCGTATCGGCCAGTGCCGCCTACGGGCTGATCGGCCTCAACGCACCGGTCGCTGCGCAGGAAACGCCGGTTTCGGGCGGCACATTGCGCATGGCGATGGAGACCCGCGGCCAGAAGGACCCACGCACCTGGGACTGGTCCGAACTGGCCAACTTCGGCCGCGGCTGGCTGGAATATCTGGTCGAATACAATGCGGACGGGTCGCTGCGCGGAATGCTTCTGGAAAGCTGGGAAGCAAATGACGATGCCACCCAGTACACGCTGAAGGTCCGTCCCGGCGTGACCTGGAACAACGGCGACGCCTTCACCTCCGCCGATGTGGCGCACAACATCACCCGCTGGTGCGACAGCACGGTCGAGGGCAATTCCATGGCGGCCCGCATGGGCACGCTGGTCGATCCCGACACGGGCGTGGCCCGCGACGGCGCGATCGAGATCGTGGACGACATGACCGTCGTCCTGACCCTGACCGAACCCGACATCACGATCATCGTCGGGATGGCCGACTACCCGGCCGCCGTGGTTCACCAGAGCTATGACGACACCGATCCGACGCTGAACCCCATCGGCACCGGGCCCTATCTGCCCGAACAGAACGACGTAGGCATCCGTCAGGTCCTTGTTCGCAACGAGGACCACACCTGGTGGGGAACCGAAGTCTATGGCGGGCCCTATCTCGACCGGATCGTCTATATCGACTACGGAACCGACCCCGCCGCCGTGCTGGCCGGCGCTGAATCGGGCGAGATCGACGCCACCTACCAGACGACCGGCGATTTCGTGGACATCTTCAACGGGCTTGGCTGGGTGCAATCCGAAGCCGTGACCGCCTCGACTGTCTGCATCCGTTTCAATCAGGACAGCGAACCCTACACGGATGTGCGCGTGCGCAACGCGATCCAGCTCGCGGTCGACAACAACGTCGTCCTCGAACTTGGCTACAACGACCTGGGTGTCGTGGCGGAGAACCACCATGTCTGCCCGATCCATCCCGAATATGCGGAACTTCCGCCGCTCGAGGTGGATCCTGCCGCCGCCGAGGCCGCGCTGGACGAGGCCGGCCATGGCGATACCGAGTTCGAGCTGATCTCGGTCGATGATGCATGGCAGTCCAGCAGCTGCGATGCGGTTGCCGCGCAGATGCGCGATGCGGGCATGACTGTCCGGCGCACGGTGCTTCCGGGGTCAACCTTCTGGAACGACTGGACGAAATATCCGTTCAGCGCGACGGAATGGAACATGCGTCCGCTTGGTGTGCAGGTCCTCAACCTCGCCTATCGCTCGGGCGTGGCCTGGAACGAGACGGCCTTCGCCAATGCCGAGTTCGATGCCCTGCTGAGCCAGGCCAACTCGATCGCCGATGCCGATGAACGGCGCGTGATCATGGCCGATATCCAGCGGATCATGCAGGATGAGGGCGTGGTCATCCAGCCCTACTGGCGCTCGCTCTACCGGCACACGACGGCGAATGTCCACGGTGCCGAAAAGCACCCGACCTTCGAGCATCATCACTACAAGTGGTGGATGGACGCCTGATCGCCAGGACCGATCCTGCCGGCCGCGGCCCCCTGCGGGGGGGCGGGGGCCCAGTGCGGGGGGGACGGTCCGGGGCGGCGGCGCCCGGTTGGGGGGGGGGGGTCGACATGTCCGGCGGGGACTGCCCGGGATCGGACAACGCGGCTGTCCGTGCCGCGATCTCTACACCTTGTCCTGACGCAGAGCGAGAGGCCGCCCCGACATGCTGCGCTTCCTTCTGACCCGCACGATGACCATGGTCTTCACGGCCTTCTGCCTGACCATCATCGTGTTCTTCCTGACCAACCTCGCCCCGAACCTTGAAAAGATCGCCAAATCCGAAGCCGGCAGCCGCATCTCGGACGCCGAGGTGGAAAGCTGGCTGGCGCGCAACGGCTATGGCGATCCGATGATCCATCGCTACGGGCAATGGTTGGGCGTCGTGCCCGGATGGGTGATCGAGGAAGAGGACAGGATCCGCGGCCGCTGCATCCGCCCCGGCATGGCACCCGAGGATGCCCCCACCTTCTGCGGCATCCTGCAGGGCGACTGGGGCCGCTCGACCGTGTTCCGGCAGGACGTGTCGCAGGTCATCGCGCGGGGGCTGAACCTGACCGCGATCCTGATGTTCTGGGTCATGGTGGTGATGGTACCGGGCGCGCTTCTGGTCGGCGTTCTTGCGGGGATGCGCGAAGGCTCGCGCACCGACCGCACGCTCTCGACCGTATCCATCGTGATGACGGCGACACCCGAATATGTCTCGGGCGTGGTCTTCATCACCGTCTTCGCCTCCTCCGCCGTGGGCCTGCGCTGGTTCAACGGCTCGGCAACCTCGGCGATGGACCAGATCACCTTCGTCAACTTCACCCTTCCTGTGCTGACCATCGCGCTCTACGGGCTTGGCTACATTGCCCGCATGACCCGCGCCTCGATGACCGAGGTCATGACCGCGCAATACATCCGCACCGCGCGGCTCAAGGGGGTGAGCTTCCCCACCATCGTCACCCGTCACGCATTGCGCAACGCGCTGATCGCGCCGTTCACGGTGATCATGCTGCAGTTCCCCTGGCTTCTGAACGGCGTCGTGATCGTCGAGACGCTGTTCAACTACAAGGGCTTCGGCTGGACCCTGGTCGAGGCGGCGGGAAACAACGACATCGAGCTTCTGCTCGGCGTCTCGGTCGTGTCGGTCTTCGTGGTGCTGGTCACACAGCTCATCTCCGACATCGGCTACGTCTTCCTAAACCCCCGCATCCGCATCTCGTGAGAAGAGGTTTGCCATGGACGACCTGACCTGGACCGGCGAGCTTGGCAACTGGCTCGATACGCCGCTCTTCCTCGTGACGGTGCTCTTCGCCATCAGCCTCGTGGCGATGGTGGTGCTCAGTTTCTTCGCCCCCGCCCCCACGCTGCAGGCCAATCCCGACGGGACCCTCACGGCGAAGACGGGCGTCTTCGGCCTCTCGGGCCTTGCCGTCAGGGGGACGGGCAGTCTCCTGATCCTGATCCTGATCGGCTACCTGGCGGTTGGCGCCTTGCTGCCCTACGGGCGGGCCGGGATCGTGGGGGCCGTGTCGAAACAGTTCGTGCCCGTATGGATCGCGCTTGTCGCGACTTTCGCTTTGTCCATCCGGTTCAAGCGGCACCTCGGCCTTTATGGCAAGCTCTTCGATTCGACCATCGGCATGATCGGTTTTGGCCTTGTCATGTTCTGGGTCTTTACGGCGCTGGCCGTGGGCATGTTCGGGATGATCGCCACCCACGGGCCCCTGACCGCCGTGTCGGGCCTGCGCAACGCCGTCCCGGGCAGCGCCATGCCGGCCGCCACCGAGATGGTGCCCGGCGCCCATTACCTGCTGGGCGGCGATGCACTCGCGCGTGACGTCTTCTCGCGCATGGTCCACGGCTCGTGGATCGTGGTGCAGATCGCGCCGCTGGCCACGCTCTTCGCCTTCATGGTCGGCATCACGCTCGGCCTTCCGGCCGGCTATTACGGTGGCCGGCTCGACACGTTCCTGTCGTTTCTCGCCAACCTGATCCTCGCCTTTCCGGTGATCCTGCTCTTCTACCTGCTGGTGACGCCCGAAATCGTCCAGACCGGGATCCCGTCCTACATGGCGATGGTCCTCTTTCTCTTTCCCATCATCTTCGTGGGCGTCCTGTTGCGATCCCGCTACCACACGCAGGGGCCGAAATCATGGCTGCCGATCGGCGCGGTCCTGGCCGCCATGTCCTGGCTGTACCTGTCGCTCATCAGCCAGCCGGGAACGCCCGTCGCGTTCCTGCCCTCCGGCCTCGACCTTTTCGACGTGCCGGGCGGGGTCCTCGTCGTGTTCGTCTCGGTGGTCTTCGTCAACTCGCCCACCGTCTTCCGCATCGTCCGGGGCCTGACCATGGACATAAAGACGCGCGACTACGTTGCCGCCGCCCAGACCCGGGGCGAGGGCGTGTGGTACATCATGCTCTGGGAGATCCTGCCCAATGTCCGCGGCCCGCTGATCGTCGATTTCTGCCTGCGCATCGGCTACACCACGATCCTTCTGGGCA
>JAFIEN010000245.1 GCA_020832515.1 Rubellimicrobium sp.
AGGCGCGCCCCGACTGGGTGCTCTCGCGCCAGCGCGCCTGGGGCGTGCCGCTGACATGCTTCACCAAGAAGGGGGCCAAGCCGGACGATCCGGACTTCCTTCTGCGCGACCCGCAGGTCAACGCCCGCATCCTTGCCGCCTTCGAGGCCGAAGGGGCGGATGTCTGGTATGTGAAAGGCTTCAAGGAGAAAGTCCTTGAAGGCCTGCACGACCCCGACGCCTACAGCCAGGTTTTTGACATTCTGGATGTGTGGTTCGACTCCGGCTCGACCCATGCCTTCGTCCTGCGCGACAGGGCGGACGGGTCGGATGACGGGCTGGCCGACCTTTACCTCGAAGGCACCGACCAGCACCGGGGCTGGTTCCATTCCTCGATGCTGCAAGCCTGCGGCACCAAGGGGCGGGCGCCCTATCGGGGCGTGCTGACGCATGGCTTCACCCTCGACGAGAAGGGCATGAAGATGTCCAAGTCGTTGGGCAATACCGTCGCGCCGCAGGAGGTGATCGACGAATACGGCGCCGATATCCTGCGGCTCTGGGTGGCGCAGTCGGATTACACGGTCGACCTGCGTATCGGCAAAGAGATCCTGAAGGGCACGGCCGACAGCTATCGCCGGCTGCGCAACACGATGCGGTTCCTGCTGGGGTCGCTTTCGGACTTCACCGAGGCTGACCGCACCGCGCCCGAGGACATGCCCGAACTGGAACGCTGGGTGCTGCACCGGCTGGCGGAACTCGATGAGGTGGTGCGCAAGGGCTATGCGGCCTATGATTTCCAGGGCGTCTTCCAGGCTGTCTTTACCTTCGCCACGGTGGACCTGTCGGCCTTCTATTTCGACATCCGCAAGGACACGCTTTACTGCGACGGCGACACACTCCGCAGGCGGGCCGCGCGCACCGTGCTGGACCTCTTGTTCCACCGGCTGACGACCTGGCTGGCCCCGATCCTTGTCTTCACGATGGAAGAGGTCTGGCTGGAGCGCTATCCGGGCGAGGCATCCTCGGTTCATCTGGTCGATATCCCCGAAACGCCCGAGGCGTGGCGCAACGAGGCGCTGGCCGCGAAATGGGCGAAGGTGCGCCGGGCCCGCCGTGTCGTCAACGGCGCGCTCGAGGTGGAGCGGACGGCCAAGGTCATCGGTGCCTCGCTTGAAGCGGCCCCCGTGGTGCATGTGCCGGTCGATCTGGCAGCCCTGCTGGGCACGGTGGATTTCGCCGATATCTGCATCACCAGCGCCATCACGCTGACCGACGCGCCCGCGCCCGACGGGGCCTTCGTGCTTGAGGATGTGGCGGATGTGGCGGTCGTCTTTGCACCGGCCCCGGGCCAGAAATGCGACCGCTGCTGGAAGATCCTGCCCGATGTGGGCCTGCACGCGCATCCGGGCCTCTGCGCCCGCTGCGACGCGGCGGTGGACGCGGGCTAGCCCGCTTTGCCAGGACGTCCGCGTGCCGGGTTTCGGGTCATGGCATGTCTCCATGACCCGAGCTGCCACTGACCGATCCGCTCGTGTTGATCGGCGGATCGGTGCCCCTTGACGCTTATCCCTTGAAGGTGCGGATCGCGCGGATGATCCGGTCGAGTTCGTCGTCGTCCAGATAGGGGTCAATGGGCAGGCAAAGCAGCGTTTCCGAGAATTGCCGGGTTTCGGGCAATCCGCCGGGGACGCAGGCTTCATGCGCAAAGGCCGGTTGCAGATCCAGCGTGCGCCGGTAATAGGCGACCGAGCTGATCCCCTGACCGGACAGATGCTCCATCAACGCGTCGCGGTTGCGATGGTGGATGGCGAAATAGCTCCAGACCGGGCGTGCACCGGCGGGCACCTCGGGAACCACGCAGTGATTGCCGAGCGCCTCGATATAGATCTGCGCAATCCGCTGACGGGCCGCGATCTCGGCATCGAAATGGCGCAGCTTCACAAGCAGGATTGCGGCCTGGATGCTGTCCAACCTGGAATTCGTGCCGACAATGCGATGCTCGCCGGTGTTCGCGAGCACCCCGTGATTGGCGATCGCCCTGACGCGCATTTCGTTTTCCGGATCGGCCGTCAGAACCGCGCCGCCGTCACCATAACAGCCCAAAGCCTTGCTCGGATAGAAACTGAGCGCCGAGGCAAAGCCCTGCGTCCCGCATGGCCCCTCGGCGCTGATCCCGCCATAGGAATGCGCGGCATCGACGAAATGCAAGGCGCCGTGCCGTGTCGCGATTTCCCTGATGGCCCCATGGTCCGCGGGAATGGCGAACAGATCCACCGGGAGAACCGCCGAAATGGGCGGAAGGTGACCGTCGGACGCGGCCTTGAACGCCCTTGTCAGGCTGGTCGGGCAAAGCGTGCCGGTTTGCCGGTCGATATCAACGAAAACGGGCTCTGCCCCGCAAATGCGAACCGCCTCGGCAGTCGCCGCAAAGGTAAGCGAGGGGAGGGCGACGCAACTTCCCGCGCCGATGCCGCCCGCGCGCAGCATGAGTTGAAGCGCATCCGTCCCGTTGGCACAACCAATCGCATGCCAGCCGTGTCCAAGCCTTTCGGCCAGCGCAGTTTCCAGATCCCTGACTTCGGGGCCGTTCACAAAGCACTTGTGGGCAAGAACACCGTCGATGGCCTGTCTGATGTCGTCGCGCATCACGGCTTCCTGACGATCAAGGTCGACCATCTTGATCGCTGCGCCAAGGTGGGCCGTCGCTGTCTGGAGCATGTTCACGTGATTTTTTCCGGATAGTTGTTCTGGATGAACTCAAGCACATCATGCCCGACCGACACCGTGCCACGGGCCGACGCCGTTCCGGCAATCGCATCAAGGAAATGCTTCAATTGCTCGGCAAGGGGCTGGGAACGCGCCATCTCAAGGTACCGTATTTCGGCGGTTCTGTCATCCGGGATGGTATTGCGGGCGATGCAAACGCGTCTGTCCCAATCCTCGGACTCATCCCAGATCAGGTTTGCGTCGCTGCCGGTCAATATCAAGCGCCGCTCCTTGGTTGTCGAAACGCGGGAGACAAAAACCTCAAGCGTCGGTCCGCCCGGAAAGCTCGAGACAAGACTGCCGATATCCGCCTCTTTTTCCGACACGACAGAGGTGCCCGACATCGTGGCTTTCGGGGGCAGATCGCCAAGCAGATCATGCACCAGTGCCAGATCATGCGGCATGAGATCCCAGATCACATCCGTGCCCGCGTGAAAGCGGCCGGGGCCGGTGCGCACCATGCGGATGTGGCGCAGCCTTCCCAGTTCACCGGCGGCGACCATGGCCTTTGTCGCATGCCAGGCGGGGTGAAAGAGCAGCAAATGCCCCGTCATCGCGACAAGACCCGAGGCATTCGCGGCCGCTGCAATCCGCGCCGACTGGCGCGTGTCGAGGGCCATCGGTTTTTCGACCAGAAGATGCTTGCCCGCCGCAATTGCCCGAAGCGCAATCGAGGCCTGTTCGGCCGGTGGCAGGGCAACAACCACCGCGTTGATCGCGGGATCGTCCAGAATTGCGTCCGTCGTGTCGGCCTGGCATCCCAGGTCGCCCGCCAGCGCGTCACGCCGCGCCGGATCAAGATCGGCAACGCTTGAAAGCGCGGACAGGGATGCAAGGGTGGTCGCGTGGTTTCTACCCCATTGACCGCAACCGATCACGCCGACCGTCATCAGATGCGCCACACGATCATCCTGGGGTCAAGCTGCATGGGGTCACGGGGTTTCATCAAACGCGCATCCGTCTTTTGCGCCTCACAGGACGATCTTGGTTTGTTGCTCGACACTCTGGAAGATGCGGCGGATAATCTGCACGGGGTACATAGCTTCGATACCCGTCGTTGGCAATCCGTCCGGCTGCTGGCCGGCGGCGGTTTCCGGTCGTCCGTGCCATTTGCGACCGGGCCGCGACATGCGCCGCCCCTGCCCGATCGGGCCCCGGCAACGCCCACAAGGCCGAAATCGCGCCGCTTGCCGGGGCAAGCTTGCCTCGCATCCCGACGGCCGTCACAAGAAATTGTGGTGACGCCTTGGACCGGCGGCGCGCGGTCCAACCTGCACAAGGGCAAAGACCCCGTCAACGCAAACCACTCCACCACGCATGAGCCATACCGATCCTCAAGGCCGCCTCCACCGGATTGCCTCGGTTGCCGCCTCGATCCTGATGCGCGGGCTGGCCTTCGGCGTGCTTCGGGCAGGGCAGGGGCGTCGGGCAAGTCGGATCAGTCGGAAGTTGACCCGGTGCCCGTCTGGCCCCCGGAGGCCAGATCCGAAGGCTCGGCATCCAGAAGCGCCTCGATCAGGCGGATCGCCAGGCGGTCCATCTCGTCACGGGGCGTGTTGAGCGGGCCCGCGCTCTTGGCCGTTCGCCCGGCATAGGCGGCCGTGTCCCACCAGCGCGGATCGGCGGCCATTGCGGCGGCCTGGTCGGGATCAAGCCGCGCCATGAGTGCCGTATTGCCCGCGCGGTGCCGTTCGATGATCCGCTGCACATAGGCCGCGCTCAGGATCCAGGGCGTGCCGGACAGCCCCTCGAAGGACATCCGACGCGCCAGCACGAAGTCCAGTTCCGGCCCCAGACGGCGGTGCAGATCGGGATGGCGCTGGGCCAGCCGCAGGATCGCACCCGGCAGACTCGCATTGACCCGCGGCCTGTCCCGAGGGGGCGGGGCGCCCAGACAGGCGTGGAAGTCGGCAAGGATATCCGACGGCAGAAGCCTGAGCGTGATCTTGCGGACCTGGGGAATGCTTTCCCACCGGCCGATATGCATGTTGTAGTCGCACAGGCGAATCAGACGCCTGAGCTGTTCGCGCATCTCGATCCCCGACCACGCGCCCCATTGCCACCAGGCCGAATTCACGAAATCCACCTGCGGGCGCATGTAGGCGATGACCTCGACCGGCAGATCGAGCTGTTCAAGGAACCGGGCGGCAAGGGGGGCCGAGGCCAGCAGCCCTTCGTTCGACAGGACCGGACCCGAGACCTGGGACAGGTCGCGGCGGATCTCGGCGTGGGTTCGCCTGCCGAATTCCGCAAGATGGACCGCATCGACCGTCGCGCGATAGCCATAGACCGGGTCGGGGACAAGCTCGTTGCCCTTGAGCACCCGGCCTTTGTGATCGACCACGGTATAGGTGAAGGCCGCGCCATCCGCCGAGGCGATCAACGGGCTGCGGGTCAGCCCCGCCTGAAGCGCGCTCGAACCGCATTTCGCGGCGCCGACATGAAGGGTCAGGACAGTCATCCGGCCCGACTATCACCGCGCGGAATGGCCTGCAATCGCGAGGCATGGGGCGCGTCAGGCGGTCCGGCTGACCTGATGCCACATCCGGCAGGGTCCTGCGCAACGAGCGACCTGATCCGATGCCCTCTGGCCGAAATGATCCGGCGCGCTACCTACGCGGCATGCGTCGGATCGTTGCCGCCATTCTTGTCGTTTTGTCCGCCGGCCCCGCCCTTGCGTGGGAGTTCGTCGAAGACCGCCTTTGCCGGATGACCGGCGGGACCGACGAGGTCCTGGTCGAGGTGACGTTCGATCCGGTCGGCGGGGACTATGCGATCTCGCTCACGCTCACCGGGGCGACATGGCCTGCGGCGGATGTCTTCGGCATCGCCTTCGATGGCGGTTGGCCGCTCTTGATCCAGACCGACAGGCATGCGCTGACCGGTGACGGCCGCACCCTGACCGTCACCGACACGGGCTTCGGCAATGTGCTGGCCGGCATGGAGTTCAACCGCACCGCCAGCGCCATCGCGGACGATCGTCAGGTCGCGATCCCGCTTGACGGCGCGGCCGAGGCGGTTGCCGCCTTTCGCGCCTGCCCCAGCCCCCGCCTGTCCTGACGTCTTGCTGCATCACGCCCGGTTGCGGTCAGCGCAGGACATGCACCCCGCATTTCGCATGCCGCACCACGCGTGACGCGGTCGAGCCCAGGAACCAGTCCTGCAGGCCCGGCCGGTGCGAGGCGATGATGATGCAATCCGCGCCGTTATCCTCGGCGTAATCGAGGATCGCCGAGGCGGCATGGCCCGAAACAACTTCGACCGTGCAATTCGGCAGCCCTTCGGCAAGATCGGCCATCTCCTTGATCACGCCCTCGCGGATCGTGTCGAAATAATCCGGCGGCAGGTAGGATATTGCATAGGCCGGCGCCTCTTCCATCACATGCAGCAGGGTGACCCGGGCCTCGGGCGCGGCAAGCGCGCGCGCAACCTCAAGCGAGGGTAGGCCGTCGCCCTTGCCCTCGAAGGCCAGCGGGACAAGAATGTGCTTGTACATCGGTTTCTCCTTTCAGACGTGACGCGGGCATCATGACGTCTGACATCGACCCGCGCCATGATGCAGATCATCCCGTCGAACAACCCGATCAAGATCCGCCGTCAGTGACCTGCCGGTGGCACTGCCACATTCCTTCGACGCAAAGACCCGCCGCCCGTTAACCCCGGATTAAGCTCTCCTGAGGTTAATGAGGTCTGAAGACTGATCGGAGGGCCGGATGAACGCGCAGGATGCGGGGCAGACAACGGGGCAGGGCAGGGGTCGCACCGCGGCGATCATGGCGACCCTTGCCCTTGCCATCTGGGGCGGGGGGGGGGCCGCCGGGGGGGGGGCCCGCCGCGCGGGGGGCGTGGTGGGGGCCTATGGCGG
>JAFIEN010000246.1 GCA_020832515.1 Rubellimicrobium sp.
ATACATCGGCAAGCTGGCGATCCACGGGACGGCTGTCACAGATCGGCCCCCAGTCCGCGCAGCGTGGCGGCAAGGGCGGCATCGACCGACACCCCGTCTGCCATGTGCCGGGCGCGGTTGGCATGGCGGCGGTCGCCGGGGATGCGGACGCCGGGTTGCGCCGCCATCTCCGCCAGCAGGCCCTCGATCCGGTCGGCAAGGCCGGTCGCGCCGAGCGCCCCGGCCCGGATCGCGATGATCGTCTGGCCAAGGCGGGGCGGCCCGCCCGCGTCATCGCCCAGCGACGATGCCTGATGCGAAAAATGCGCCCCGGTCAGTCCCGCCGCAAGCACCTCGACCATGAGCGCCAGCGCCGCGCCCTTGTGCCCGCCTGCGGGCGCGATGGACCCGGCCATCCCGCGTGCAGCGTCGGTGGTGGGGCGGCCCGCCTCGTCCATCGCCCAATGCGCCGGGATCGCCTCGCCCCGCGCGGCCGCATCGGCAAGGTTGACGAAAGCGGTGGCCGAGGAGGAGCTGTCAAGGATCAGGGGCGCGCCCCGGCGCGGTGCCGCCATCGACCAGGGGTTGGTGCCGAAGAACGGCACCCGCCCACCCCATGGCGCCATCGTGGCCGAGGCATTGGCGAACATCAGCGCGACCAGCCCCCGTTCCGCCAGCCGCGCGGTGAACCAGCCCAGCACGCCGCAGGCATAGGCATTGACGATCCCCATCGCAGCGATGCCCTGCGCATCGGCGGCGGCAATCAGCGCCTCTTCGCCCGCCAGAAAGGCGGGATGGGCAAAGCCGTCGCTTGCATCCACCGCGACAAGCGCGGGCGCGGGCGTCGTGACCACCGGCACCGCATCGCCCGCGATCTTGCCAACCTTCAGATGCCCGCAATACCACGGCAGATAGCCCAGCCCGATGCCCCTTGTCCCTTCCGCCTCGGCCTCGCGGATCGACAGGGCCACGGGGCCCGCCTGAAGCGGGCTTGCGCCGCTGGCCAGAAGGCAGGTGCGGGCGACCTCTTCCACCCGGTCGAGCGTCAGGATCAGGGCTTGGCTCATCGGGGCACCTTTCGTCAGACCTTGCGGAAATGGCTGCCGTAAGAGGCACCGCGCGCCGCGCTGGCCCCGGCGGGAAAGGCCCCCTCCGACAGGTAGCGCTCATGACAGCGCCGCAGCGCGACAGGATCGAGCGTCACGCCAAGGCCGGTGCCATCGGGCACGTTCACGCCGCCGTCGCGCGGCACGAAGGGGCCGCCCTCGATCACATCGTCGCCATACCAGCGCAGCAGGGTCTGGCTTGCCCCGCCCACATGTTCGAGTGCTGCGGTCAGCTGCAGGCATGCCGCCGTCGCGATGCCGGTTTCGCCGGAATGAAAGCGGAAGCCCACACCCATTGCCGCGCAGGTGGCGACAAAATCCAGCGTACCCCTTATCCCGCCCAACTCGTTGATATTGGTCACGATCGCATCGGGGCAGCCCAGCCGGGCGGCCTTGGGCAGATCGACGATATGGCTTGAGAAGGAAACGGGAAAATGCGCACGGAGCGCGGCCATTTCCTCGTAGCTTTCGCAGGGTTCCTCGAACCATGTCACGCCATGGGGCAGAAGCTGCGCAAGGGCCACACGCGCCGTGGGCACCGTCCAGACGCCGTTGGCGTCAAGCTGCATGGGCCTGTCGCCGATGGCGGCGCGCACCTCGGCCACCATGCGAACCTCTTCGGCAAGGGCGACGGTGCCGACCTTGCCCTCGAAGACCGTGGCGCCGTGATCCTCGATCATCCGGGCGCAGTAGCGGGCGATGTCGGCGGGGCTGGCCTCGCCGGGTTCATGCAGTCCGGGCAGGCGGTAGCTGAAATATTCGGTCAGCGGGATGAAGCGCCGCACCGCACCGCCCAGCAGACGGTGCAGGGGCACGCCCTCGGTCTTGCCGCGCGCGTCCCACATCGCCATCTCGATGCCGGCAAAGGCGCGGCGTCTGGCAAGCACATTGTCCCATGGCGTGTAGCTCATCCCGGCGACACAGGCGGCCCGCGCGGTCTGCACCTCGCGCAGGTCATGGCCCACCAGCCGCGCGCCCATCGCCACCACATCCGCCGCACGGTCGCCATCGGCGCATTCGCCAAGGCCGGTGACGCCGTCGTCAGTCGTAAGCTCGATCACCGTCTTGGTCAGCGACCCGGTCGAGCCATAGCTGAACCGGTAGGGCGCACGCAGGGGGATGTTCACCGGCGTGGCCGTGATCTTGCGGATCTTCATGCGCATTTCCTTGTCGCGCAGCATCGGGAAGTGACCCCCGCCCCGAGCGGGCGGGGGTGGCGCGCGATCAGCGGTCGAGCCAGACCGCCTCGAGATGCATTTCGCGCAGCGGGTGCCGCTGGTAGCCCTGCACCGCCTCGACCCGGTGCATGATCAGGTCGTTCCAGTAGGGCTGGATGATGACGCCGCTATCCTGCAGCATCTTCTGCATCTCGGCCATTAGGGGGCGCCGCAAATCGGGGTCGAAGATCCCCAGCGCCTCTTCAAGCTTTGCGTCGAACTCGGGGTTGGAATGGGCACTTTCGTTCCAGGCCTCGCCGCTGCGATAGGCCAGCGCATAGACCTGCACGCCCAATGGCCGCCCGCCCCACGACGTGGTCGAAAACGGGTAGTTGGTCCAGTCGTTCCAGAAGGTATTGCCCGGAAGCACGCTGCGGCGGACGTTGAACCCGGCATCGCGCATCTGGGCTGCGACCGCGTCGGTGGCGACCGCCATCGTGCCGTCGTCGATCGAGATCAGCTCGAACTCGGTCTCCAGATGACCCGCCTCTTCCAGAAGCGCGCGGGCCGCCTGGGGATCGGCGGGTGGGCGCGGCACATGGGCGTATTCGGGGTGGACGGGGGCCACGTGATGGTTGTCGGCCGCCGTGCCAAGACCCGCCACCCCCAGTTCGAGGACGATCTCGTTGTCCACGGCCAGTTGCACCGCATTGCGCACCCGCTGATCGGTAAAGGGCTCGGCCTGGGTGTTCATCCGCGACACGATCGTGGTTGCCGTCAGGGCAACCTCGCGCACCAGACCGATGATCTCATGCGCCTCGACGAAGACGGCGCTGGTTTCGTCGTTCATGTCGATCTCGCCGGCGTCGAAGGCCGAGACGAAGACCGACTCGTCCGTGCCGAGGTCGATGAACTCGACCGTGTCTAGCAGCGCCTCGCCGCCCCACCAGGTGCCGTTCTCGCGCCGCTTGACCACGGCGCGGCGGCCAATGTCGAAGGACACCAGTTCGAAGGCCCCGGTGCCGATCGGCATCTCGGCCAGATCGCCCGCATCGGGAAAGGAGGGATGGACGCAAAGCGCGGGATAGTCGCCGAAGCTGGGGATCAGGGTGATGTCGGGGCGGCGCAGGTTCAGCTGCACGGTGAAGTCGTCCACCCTGACGATGGCGTCTTCGGCCGCCGTCAGCTCATCGCCATTGCGCAGCGCGGTCATGCGGGCGGCCATGGAATTCCCTTCGACCGTGGCATCGGCCATCCGGCGGATGTTGAAGATCACGTCATCGGCGGTGAAGGCATCGCCATTCGTCCAGGTCACCCCCTGCCGCACGTTCAGCACATAGGTCAACGCATCCTCGGACACGTCCCACGATTCCAGAAGCGAGGGGGTGAAACTGCCGTCGGGCTGCCAGCGCACAAGCGGTTCGCAGAACTGCCGCGCGACATTGGCCTTCTGCGGCCAGTCGTAGCTGCGCGGATCGTTGATGGCGAGGACCTGCTGACCGATCCGCAGGGTGCCGCCGCGTTTGGGCTCTTGCGCCATTGCCGGACTGGGCGAGACCATCCCCAGCATGCCATAGGAGGCGACACTCGCCACGCCGAAGACGCTGGACAGCGCCAGAAACTCGCGCCGGTCAAGCCGGCCTTCGCGCGTATCGCGCGCCATCCGGTCAAGCAGCTTGCGCCGCTGCGGCGAAAGCTTCGGTGTCGTGAGGTCTTGCAGCGTATGTCCTTGGTCGTCGCGTCTCTTGGCCATGTGACCACTCCTGTCGGTATGTTGGATCCGGGGTTCCGTCGGCTGCCCGTCTGGCGCGGGCTGACCGGACCATTGTGGACCGGCCTGCGCCCGGGCCGAATTGACAAGTTGAACGCACCGCTTTTACCCTACGTAAAAGAGAATCGGATGCGTCACGCCCCTTCGATGACCGGATTGCGCGTGCTTGAGGCGGTGGTGCGCACCGGATCGCTTTCTGCCGCCGCGCGCGAGTTGTGCGTGACACCCGCCGCCGTCAGCCACCGCCTGCGCGCGCTCGAGCGCGACAGCGGCACAGCGCTCGTCCTGCGGAGCGACAACCGCTTCCAGCCGACCGAAGCGGGCCGCGAGGTCATCGCGGCACTCGGTGACGCGTTCGAGCGGATCCGCCGTGCCGATGCCATGATCCGCACGGACAGGCCTGAAACGCTGCGGATCGCAGCCTCCTATTCCTTCGCCGTCCTTTGGCTGATCCCCCGGATCGGGGCGTTTCAGGCCCGCCACCCCGAGGCGGAACTGTTCATCCACCCGACCCACAGGCCCCTTGCGGCAGGGCCTGCCGATGTGCGGATCCTGCACAGCGCCCGCCCGCCGGACGAGGGCGACTGGACCTGCCTGTTTCAGGATCGTTGCGCTGCCATGGCCCGCCCGGACCATCCCCTTCTGTCTGGCGGGCCGGTCGACCTCGGCTCTCTGATGCAGCAGCGGCTTGTCCATATCAGCCACGATAACGGCCCCGACTGGGGCGAGTTCAGCTGGGACAAATGGGCCTTGGCAAAGGGCCTTGCGCCACAGCGGCCCCGCGGCGCCGGCCGCAAGGGCTCGTCGGTCTCGGCCGAACATCTGGCGGTGGACCTGCTTCTTTCCGGCGACAGCCTTGCCTTGATCAGCGTCGTCAACGCCTCGCTCATGACGGCCGACGGGCGGCTGGCATCCGTGCCCGGCAGCGAATGCGCCACGGGGTGCGGTTACTGGATCACGACCACGGGCAAGAACGGCCCGGGTCGAAGGCTTGCCCACGCATTCGGGCGGTGGATCACGGAAGACCTGGGGCCGGCGTGATCCGTCCGGCTTGACGGACCTCACCGGGTCGCGGCGTTCGGTGCCCGCTCGGGTGGATGGCATGGCACAAGGACCGTCCGGCGCAGGGCTCCTGCCCTCCTGGTTGGCGGGTTCGGTCAGCGACATCACGTCCCGCAGCCGCCCCGATGTCGGCAATCGCGCGGAAGATGCTGTCGGCCCCTTCCGCCCGTCACGGTCGGGGCCCGGACGGAGGGATCGCCGCGGTCCGGATCCGACGGCTCCAACCCCCTTTTCCACAAGGGCGATCGCGGCCATTGACGCCCCCCGGTTCCCGGCGCATATGCCCCCCATGACCGAGCTTTCGAAGATCCGCAATTTCTCGATCGTGGCGCATATCGACCACGGCAAATCCACGCTGGCCGACCGCCTGATCCAGGAGACGGGGACGGTCTCCGGACGAGACATGAAAGAGCAGTTGCTCGACTCGATGGATATCGAACGGGAACGCGGCATCACGATCAAGGCCAACACCGTGCGGATCGACTATCGCGCGCTGGACGGGCAGGATTACGTCCTCAACCTGATCGACACGCCCGGCCATGTGGACTTCGCCTATGAGGTGTCGCGCTCGATGCGGGCGGTCGAAGGCTCGCTTCTGGTGGTGGACTCGACCCAGGGGGTCGAGGCGCAGACGCTGGCCAATGTCTATCAGGCGCTGGATGCCGATCACGAGATCGTCCCCGTGCTCAACAAGATCGACCTGCCCGCCAGCGATTGCGCCCGCGTGGCCGAACAGATCGAGGATGTGATCGGCATCGACGCATCGCAGGCGATGCGCGTCTCGGCCAAGACGGGCGAGGGGATCCGCGACACGCTCGAGGCGATCGTGCACCGCCTGCCCGCGCCCAAGGGCGACCGGACCGCGCCACTCAAGGCGATGCTGGTGGACAGCTGGTATGACGCCTATCTGGGCGTTGTCGTCATGATCCGGGTGATGGACGGGGTGATCCGCAAGGGCGACCGCATCCGCATGATGCAGACGGATGCCGTCTACGGGATCGACACGCTGGCCGTTCTGAAACCCCAGATGGTCGCCATTCCCGAACTTGGCCCGGGCGAGATCGGGGTGCTGACCGCCTCGATCAAACAGGTGCGCGACACCCGCGTGGGTGACACGATCACGCATGAAAAGAAAGGCTGCGCCGCGCCGCTGCCCGGTTTCAAGCCCGCGCAGCCGGTGGTGTTCTGCGGCCTCTTCCCGGTCGATGCGAGCGAGTTCGAGGATCTGCGCGACGCGATCGAGAAGCTCGCCCTCAACGACGCCTCGTTCAGTTTCGAGATGGAAACCTCGGCGGCGCTTGGGTTCGGCTTTCGCTGCGGATTCCTTGGCCTGCTCCATCTCGAGGTGATCCGCGACCGGATCGAACGCGAATACGATATCGACCTGATCACCACCGCGCCCTCGGTGGTCTATCATATCTACATGAAGGACGGCACGATGCGGGAGTTGCACAACCCCGCCGACATGCCCGACCTGACCCATGTCGAGCATATCGAGGAGCC
>JAFIEN010000247.1 GCA_020832515.1 Rubellimicrobium sp.
GGTGCCGGTGCAGGCGGTGCTGGTGCCGCTTTTCCAGATGGTCTCGGCGGCGGGGCTGACCATTGCGGTGCTGCCGATCCTGATCATCTTCATCCTTGCGCAGAAATGGTTCGTCCGGTCGCTGGCCGGGCTCGGGAAATAGGGGCTGACATGGCCGAACTGGAAATCCGCAACCTCATCAAGGACTACGGGAGCTTCAAGGCAATCAAGGACGTGTCCTTCTCGGCCGCCTCGGGGGAATTCGTCGTCATGGTCGGGCCGTCTGGCTGCGGCAAGTCCACCCTTCTGCGGTCGATCGCGGGGCTTGAGACGGTGACCTCGGGCGCCATCCGCATCAACGGGCGCGATATCACGAAGGATGAACCTTCGGATCGCGGCGTGGCGATGGTGTTCCAGAACTATGCGCTTTATCCGCATATGACGGTGCGCCAGAACATGGGTTTCGCGCTGAAGATCGCAGGTCGACCAAGGGCCGAGATCGACGCGGCGGTGAACCGGGCAGCCAAGATCCTGCGGATCGAGGCGCAGCTTGAGAAAAAGCCCAAGGCCCTGTCGGGCGGGCAGAAACAGCGTGTCGCCATCGGCCGGGCGATCACGCGGGCGCCGGATGTCTTCCTGTTCGACGAGCCGCTGTCAAACCTTGACGCGGCCCTGCGCAGCCAGATGCGGATCGAACTGGGGCGGCTTCATGCCGAACTGGGCGCGACGATGGTTTACGTGACCCACGATCAGACCGAGGCGATGACCATGGCCAGCCGGATCGTCGTGATGAACGAGGGCCGGGTCGAGCAGGTCGGACCGCCGCTTGACCTTTACAACCGCCCCGTCAACCGTTTCGTGGCAGGGTTCCTCGGCAGCCCCCGGATGAATTTCATCAAGGCCCGCGTGGCCGAGGCGCGGGCCGGCGGCGTGACGCTGACGGCCGAGGGCGTGAGCGGCAGCCTCACCGTGGCGCTGGAGGACACGCCGCCCCGCACCGGTGACGAGGTGATGGTCGGCATCCGGCCCGAGGCCTTCAGCGACGGCGAGGCGGTGGATGGCTGGACGCTGGATGGTGCGATCGCCGTGATGGAAAGCCTGGGGCGCGAGACGCTGCTCTACATCGACGGCGGCAGCCTGCGGTCGGTCGATTCCGAATCCCAGGAGGGCTTTTTCGCCGTCCACCGGACCCGTCAGATCACCGCGCGCCACGGCGATCCGGTGCGCGTGGGGATCAAACCCGGTGCCGTCTACCTTTTCGACAGCCGCGACCGGGCGATTGCCTGGCCGGATCATCACTCTCACGCATAAGGCAAATTCACATGCGTTTCCGCCAGATCCACCTTGATTTCCACACCTCGGGCCGCATTCCGGGCATCGGGTCGCGTTTCGATGCAAAGGCCTTCGGGCAGGCGTTCAAGAACGCTCATGTCGACAGCGTGACGGTCTTTTCCAAATGCCACCACGGCTACAGCTACCACCCCGTCACCACCGGCGAAATGCATCCGGGGCTGGAGTTCGACCTGCTGCGCGCGCAGATCGACGCACTGCATGCGGTGGGCATCAACGCGCCGATCTATACCACCGCGACCTGGGACGAGCTTGCAGCCCATACCCACCCCGAATGGCGCACGGTCAGCCCCGAAGGCGGCAGCCCGCGCTATCTGACCACGCCCAACGGGGCAGGGTGGGCGTTTCTTGATTATGCCTCGCCCTATCTGGATTATCTGACGGCGCAGCTGGAAGAGATCCTGACCCGCTACCCCGATGGCGACGGGATCTTCGTGGATATCTGCTTCCAGCTGCCCTCGGTCTCGGTCTGGGCGCAGAAGGGGATGGAGGCCGAGGGGCTGGACTGGACCGATCCCGAACATGTGCACCGCTTCACTGGCATGTCGGTGCAGCGCTTCTTTGACCGGATCACCGATACTGTGAGGAAGCACGACCCGAAGAAGCCCTTGTTCTTCAACTCGGGCCATGTGCGGCGGGGGGATCGCAGGCATTACCTCAACCACTACACGCATCTCGAGCTGGAAAGCCTGCCGACCGCCGGTTGGGGATACGACCATTTCCCGCTGTCGGCGCGCTATGTGGAAAAGCTGGGGCTGCCGTTCCTTGGCATGACCGGCAAGTTCCATTTCCACTGGGGCGAGGTCGGCGGCTACAAAAAGCCCGAGGCGCTGGTCTATGAATGCGGCGCCATGCTGGCGCACGGGGCGCGTTGTTCCATCGGCGACCACCTGCATCCGACCGCCGGCATCGACCATAGCACCATGGCCGTGATCGCCCCCGCCTACAAATGGGTGGAAGAGCGCGAGGGCTGGGCGAAGGACACCGAGAACCGCGCCGAGATCGCCTTTCTGAGTGCCGAGGCCGCGTCGCGCCCCGGCCTTGTCGGGATGACGGTGCATCAGGACAACCCGACCGACGGGCCGGATCAGGGCGGGGTGCGGGTGCTGCTGGAAGGACAGTTCGCCTTCGACGTGATCGACCTTGAAAGCGATCTCGACGGCTACCGGCTGGTCATCCTTCCGGACGTGATCGCGGTAGATGAGGAGATGCAGGCCAAGCTGAATGCCTATGTCGCGGGCGGGGGGCGTGTGCTGCTGACCGGGAAAAGCGGTATCGGGCCGGAGGGGTTCCTGTTCGATGTCGGCGCGCAATGGGTCGGCACCTCGGACATGAGTGGGGGTGACTACCTGCTTCCCGTGGCGGACCTGCGGGCCGAGGAGGTGAACGATCCGCTGTTCATGTATCTGCCCTCGCAGCAGGCGCGAGTGACGGATGGAACGTCACTGGGCGATGTGCATGACCCCTACATGGACCGCCGGCCGCAGCATTTCTCGGGCCATGTCAACGCGGCGTCGAAACCGGAGGCGAACGGCTATGTGGCGGGCGTGACGAAGGGCGGGTTCACCTGGCTCGCCCATCCGATCTTCTCCTGCTACCACAAGGCAGGCGCCGTCGCGATGCTCGAGATCGCCGAGAAAGTGATCCGCCGCGCGCTGGGGGCCGAGCCGATGGTGCGCAGCTCGCTGCCCCGCGCCGGGCGGGTGACGCTGCGGCATCAACCGGGCGAAAGCCGCGATGTGCTGCATCTGCTTTACGCCACGCCCGCGCTGCGCGGCAACCTGCGGGGCGCGAATATCCAGCCGATTCAGGATCTTGTGACCCTGTCGGATATCTGCGTGAGCGTCGAGGCAACCGGCCCGGTGAAATCCGTCCGTATGGTGCCCGAGGGCGAGGCAATCGCCTTTGACCAGGGCGACCGGCTGACCTTCACCGTTCCGTCCTTGCGCGGCCACCAGATGGTCGAGATCCAGTATTGAAGGGCCACCCCATGCGTTTCCGTCAGATTCACCTTGATTTCCACACCTCGGGCCGCATTCCCGGCATCGGGTCCGCCTTCGATGCCGATGCCTTCGGGCGGGCCTACAAGGAGGCCCATGTCGACAGCGTGACGGTGTTTTCCAAATGCCACCACGGCTACAGCTACCACCCGACCGAGGTGGGCAAGATGCACCCCGGCCTCGATTTCGACCTTCTGCGCGCGCAGATCGACGCGCTGCATGCGCATGGCATCAACGCACCGATCTATACCACCGCGCAATGGGATGAGCTTGCCGCGACGGAGCACCCCGAATGGCGGATCGTCGCGGCCGACGGGTCGCTGCCGCATGTGAGCCGCAATCCGGGCGATCCGGGCTGGGCATACCTCGATTTCGCCTCCGGTTACCTCGATTATCTCTGCGCGCAAGTGGACGAGGTGATGCGCCGCTACCCGGACGGGGACGGGATCTTCGTCGATATCTCGTTCCAGATCGACAGCGTCTCCGAAGCCGTGAAGGCCGGGATGGAGGCGCGCGGCATGGACTGGACCGACCCGGGCGCGCGCGAGGTGTTTCGCGCCGAGACGGTGCAGAATTTCTTCGACCGCGTGACCGATACGGTGCGGGGGCACGACCCGAAGATGCCCTTGTTCTTCAACACCGGCCATATCCGGCGCGGGATGGCCGATCACTACCGCCGCCACTATTCGCATCTGGAACTGGAAAGCCTGCCCACGGGCGGCTGGGGATACGAGCATTTCCCCCTGTCCGCCCGCTATGCCGAGGGGATCGGGCTGCCCTATCTGGGCATGACCGGCAAGTTCCATTGGCTCTGGGGCGAGGTCGGGGGCTACAAGAAATCCGAGGCGCTGATCTATGAATGCGGGTCCATGATCGCGCAGGGGGCGGCTTGTTCCATCGGCGACCACCTGCACCCGACGGCCGCCGTGGACGCCACGACGATGGACATCATCCGCCCCGCCTACAAATGGGTGGCCGAGCGCGAGGATTGGGTCAAGGGCACCACGAACCGGGCCGAGATCGGGGTCCTCAGCGTCGAGGCGATGCAGATCCCCACCCTTGGCCGCCGCCCCGACCGCAGCATCAAGGCCGACGAAGGCGTCGTCCGCGTGCTGATGGAGGGGCAATACACGTTCGACGTGCTGGACCGCGACCGGGATTTCACGCCCTACCGCCTGTTGATCCTGCCCGACGAGATCACCGTGGATGCCGAATTGGCCGCAAAGATCGAGGCCTATGTCGCGCAGGGCGGCAATGTCCTTCTGACCGGGCAGAGCGGGTTGCGCCCCGACGGGGGCTTTGCCTTTGACGTGGGGGCCGAACATGTCGGCACCTCGCCCATGACGGGGGGCGATTACCTGCTGCCGATCCCCTCGATCCGCGCGCCTGAGGTGGGTGATCCGCTGTTCATGTACCTGCCCTCGGAACAGGCGCGGCTGACGGATGGGGAGTCGCTCGGCCAGATCTTCGACCCCTATTTCGACCGCACCCCGCACCATTTCTCGGGCCATGTGAACGCGCCCTCGCAGCCCGAGCCGACCGGCTTCGTCGCGGGCAGCACCAAGGGCCGCTTCACATGGTTCGCCCATCCGGTGTTCACCTGCTACTACACCGCCGGTGCCGTCGCGATGCTCGAGATCGCGGAGCGGCTGATCGGTTTCGCGCTCAACAAGCGCAAGATGATCGAGACCACGCTGCCCCGCGCGGGCCGGGCCACCCTGCGGCATTCGGCGGGCAAGAAGGCCGATGTGCTGCACCTGCTGCATGCCACGCCCGCACTGCGCGGCACGCTGGGGGGCGCGCCGATCCAGCCGATCCAGGACCTGATCACCTTGCGCGGGGTGGAGGTGAACCTTGCCGCCCAAGGGCCGGTCGAGGTTGTGCGGCTGGTCCCCGGGGGCGAGGCGCTGGCGCATCGCATCGACGACGGGCGGGTGTCCTTCACCGTGCCCGAGCTGCGCGGGCATGCGATGGTGGAAATCGCGTATCGCTAGGGCGATCCGGGGGTCCGCACCCGTGATGGAATGCCGCGGCCACCATAGGGATCCGGCGGTCGCGGCCTTGCCCCCGCCTATGGCCGCCCGCAACCTGTGACGCTATGGTGATGCGACGGATGGCCAGATGCAGGACAGGCCTTGGATACCAGCTTCGCTTCGGTGTTTTACGAAATCGCCCTTCTGACCCTGCTGGCAGCGGGGGTCGGTTTTCTGGGCCTCATGCTGCGGCAGCCCCTCGTGGTGGCCTTCATCGCGGTGGGCGTGCTGGCGGGGCCGGATGCGCTGGGGCTGGTCAGCTCGGTCGAGTTCATCGAGACGCTCAGCCAGATCTCGATCGCGGTCCTGCTGTTTCTGGTCGGGCTGAAGCTTGACGTCAGCCTTGTGCGAAACCTTGGCCGCGTGGCGGTGGCGACGGGGCTGGGGCAGGTCACCTTCACCGCCGTCTTCGGCTTTCTCATCTGCCTCGCGCTGGGGATGGACTGGCTGACAGCGGTCTACATTGCGGTGGCACTGACCTTTTCCTCGACCATCATCATCGTCAAGCTGCTGTCCGACAAGCAGGAGATCGGCGCGCTGCATGGCAAGATCGCGCTGGGGTTCCTGATCGTGCAGGACATCTTCGTGGTGCTGGCCATGGTCACGCTCTCGGCCATCGGCGTGGGGCTGGGCGAGGATACGGGCGGGGTCTGGGAAGTGGCGCAGGTCTTCCTTGGTGGTGCGGTGATGGTGGGCGCGGTGATCCTGTTCATCCGCTATGTGGCCGATCCGCTGCTGGGCCAGGTTGCGCGCTCGCCCGAGTTGATGGTGATCTTCGCCGTGGGTTGGGCTGCCAGCCTTGCCGCCCTGGGCGATGCGCTGGGCTTTGGCAAGGAACTGGGTGGGCTGCTGGCCGGGGTCTCGCTGGCCTCGACCGAATTCCGCGAGGCGATCAGCTCGCGCCTGGCGTCCCTGCGCGATTTCCTGCTGCTGTTCTTCTTCATCAACCTTGGCGCCGCGCTACAGCTTTCCACGCTGGGCGACCAGATCGGCCCGGCGATCGTGCTGTCATTGTTCGTGCTGATCGGCAACCCGCTGATCGTGCTGGCGATCATGGGCTACATGGGCTACCGAAAACGCACGGGTTTTCTGGCCGGGCTGACGGTCGCGCAGATCTCTGAATTCTCGCTGATCTTCATGGCCATGGGCATTACCATCGGCCATGTCGGCAACGAGGCGATGGGA
>JAFIEN010000248.1 GCA_020832515.1 Rubellimicrobium sp.
CGAGCTTTTTGGAGATAGGGTTTCAAGAAATAGTTTTCGGAACCAGGGAGCTGAGCAATTCCAACACCTCGACCTGGCGAGCAACGCGTTTCCGAAAAACGCTCGTTTATAGGATAGTAAGCGTGGCGGCCTCCCTTATAAGCGTGCCGCAGTACAGCCCGATCCCTGGGTTTCAGGTCCCAGTCATGTTCTCCAATCATTCAGCATTGCCCTAACAGGCTGTTGATGGGCTGTTGAAGAAGTCGCTCGCCTCGCTGACCCATCTGTCCCATCGTAATCACCCCGGATCATCCATCAGACCGAGCGATTCTAACCCAATGCGCCGAGGAATGGTAATTCTTTGAGGTGCCCTTACGATTTCCTGCTTTGGTTCTCGTCGTGGAGCGGCAGGAGCAAACCTCAGATCAGAGCTCATGATTGTCGAATTTCTTGTGTGTTTTCGGGTGCTCACGCCCCGGGATAGGCGGGAGCCAAGTGCTCGGCACTGTCATGCTCCTGCTGAAGCCGCAAGTAATCGCGAACCAAACGGGTGATGAGGTCGGCGCCCTCGATTACTGAGCGATGCCGCAGATTAGCCAAAGGATCGATTAGCCCCATCATGTTGCCTGCGATTGCGCCGGTCGAGTCGCTATCGCCGCCATGTAGAACGGAGATCTGCAGCGCCCTGTCGAAACTCTTGCCTGCCAGACAAGCGTAAAGAGCGATCGAAAGGGCCTCTTCTGCGATCCAGCCACCTCCCAGTGTTTCGACAGTTTCGGGAGTTCCGTCCCGCTGGGCATCAAGCGCCTTGCGGATTGCGCGGGCAGTTTCCACGCCGTTCTCCAATCCCTCGTATTCCGCAGCCGTTGCAGCGGCGGTTTCTTCCAGCTTTTCCCCGGTCGCCACATCGGCCAGCATCTCGGCCCATGCTGCGGCGGCCAACTGTGCGGTTGGATGCCCGTGCGTCAGCGCCGAGGTGTCGATCGCGATTGACCGCACTTGATCGCGGGGCACCATCAGTGCCACGGGCGCCACGCGCATGATCGTCCCGCATCCCTTGCTGTCATTCTTTGCTAGCGCTCCGAGGCTGCGGCCTTCACGGAGAGAGGACAGGCAGGTTAAGCCAGGTGCGCGGCGCGCCCAGAGACGTTGATCGGTGATCAAGCCAATGTTGTCAGTCTCAACTCGGGTTTTTCCGCCTTGCGTGCGATACCAGCGCAAGAGAGCATGATGTACGACTGAGGGCGGATGGCAGATCCCCTTGAGCGAAGCGAGAACATAGGCCCGAATAAGCCCTTCGGCGGTGAACAGCGTCATCTGCGTGTCATCGGTGATCGCGCCCCGCAGGCCCTGATGCGGCGGTAGATCCGCAATCCCATTTGGGAACTTGCTCCTGATCTCATCGAGCAACAGGAATTCGATCTCGGCACCAAGGCTGTCGCCAAAGGCGCCACCGAGAAGGCTTGAATGGAGCCGAATGCCCGGTAGGCCATAATGGCGGGCACGACGGGTTACCCAGCGTTCCTGTTCGGCGGTTTCTATCGCGCCCGGACGAACGGCACGTACATCGCTGATGGCCTGGGGTGCGGACCACCCGCGTTCCGTCAGCATCAAAGCTGCGATCGTGCCGGCGCGGCCGAGGCCCCCCCGGCAATGAACGACGACACGCTCACCGCGCTCCAGCGAGCGATGCAGTTGCGCGGAGAGCACAGCCCACAATTCCATGGCAGCGTCAGTGGGTGTTTCCAGGTCCTGGATTGGAAAGTGATACCATTCAATGCCGCGCCCCTTTACCGCCTCGCCGAGCCTTGGCACGCCCAACATGCCAAATTCGTGGTCTTCGATCAGGCTCAAGACGGCATTTGCGCCCCATCCCTTGATCGCCTCCATGTCGAGATCAAGGTCGCGATCCCAGGCCGCGCCGAAGACGCTGTCACCTTTCTTGCCAGGACAAAAAGTGATGCCCAGACGCCCGTTACCGAGGGGCAGATCATCAATGCGCAAGGGGTGGTTTATGCTCGTTCGAACCAATTGCGAATCCTTCTCATCTCGATTTGTCCCTATATTATATCATAGATAAGTTAATTTCGGGCCTATCTGTCTCTGGATTGGATTGTAACGTACCGTTATTCCATCAATACTACGTGTTAGAAGAATTTAAAGGGCAAAATTTCAGTTCGCTGGACAGCCTGATGCATTGGCTACATGCGCCAATCTCATCGGTGGCAAAACAAGGCGGATGTAGGCCGATGCCAGTCCTAGAGGGGAGGCGCGGATGAATAGTCTTGATCCACTAGTGACTGTTCATGTCGGAGCAGGGGCGTTTTGGGCCATCACATCCAGCCTGCTGGCAGAAACCTATCTTGCGCCACGCCCGCAGGTGATCGACCTGAATTTCGTGCTGGCGGATGGGTCGTTTCCCTGGTCTGCCGGGATGACCTTGTGTCGTGACAGGGACATCAATTCGATGTCGAGGCGGCGCATGCGGGCGGGGGACATCCCGCCCGTCAGCAGCACCATCTTGCGGATAGCGCGATTGACGGCCAGTGCTTCTTGGGTGGTGACCTGATCGCGGGTGCTGGTCCAGATTCCGAGATGGCGCAAGCTGCGCATGACGTGAAGATCAGGTTTAGAGGCCACCCCGAAATCCGCCAGCATGTGCAGGACGGTAGTCGCACCCCATCCCCACCCGATCTGACGCATCAGGTCCGGGACGAGAGCGTCCAGCGGGTCCGTCCAGAATCGCGCGACCGGGATATCCGACTGTACAGCCATGCTACGGAGCAGGGTCGCCGCGTTCTGGATCGCGTAGAGACGATGGACAGCGGTCCGGGTGGCGCCACGCACCCGCTGCGCTTCCGCCCCCATTACGTCGAAGGAGTCCGCGTCACGCCTGCGGCCAGTGCGGATAATCTTGAATTGTGTAGGCTCTGCGCCCCAAACCATCCACGCGTCGTCCATAAAGGGCGTCAGTTCGTTGATCCAGCGCCGGCCGCTGTTAACCTTGGTGTTGGCGAAGAGCGGCTTGTCCCAGATCACGCGCCAGGCCTGACTGGCGGTCGCGCTGCGCGGGTCGATGGGAAGGGTTGCCAGCACCTTGTCGATCTCGTCGACTGCGATCCGCGGCAGGCGGTCGCGCAGAGCGAGATAGCGTTCAGAGGCGTGGGCAATCGTAGCGTCGTCGAGGATGACCAGGGTATCAGCCATGGAGGGTCCTTTCTGGTTCGTGAAGGGTGGGAGAAGATTGGATGTATCAACTCCTCAGAACCTGAAGAGCGACGAGGAGGGCGACGGAGGAAGTGACGATCTCCCAGATCAGGGTAAGCGTCGTTTCCCTCCCATTGATTTGCGCTGTTCCTGACGCGTGAGGCGCCTGCGAGAAGGTCTGTGTGAGTCAGATGATCATGCGCCGGCGTTCCGCTCGCGAAGAGCCTGCAGCGGCTGTCCTGTTACCGCCGTACGTGGGTCAGGCTGCCTCATCCAAGTCGAGCAGATCGTCGATCATGAAGTTGGTCACGTCATTGCGATACGGCCCCATCATCTTCTCGACCGAGCTCGTGGTGCGGATCCCCCAGCCGTTCAGCATCTGGTGCAGGTCCCGGCGCAACTGCCGCGGCAGCAGCCCGTTCTTGGCCAGCCTGGCCTCGGACAGGTACCAGCCGAACGGTGCGTCCGCGCTGATCGAGAAGACGACAGCCGGCTCCTCGGGTGGCTGCCAGACGTAGAACTGGCGCTCCCCCTTCAGCCCTTCGGCCACGTAGCTCGCGAGGCAGTTCGAGAATGCCCGCGCGGTGCTGACCAGCGCCTGCCCGTCCGGGATGTGGGTCAGGTCCGGACCTGTGAGGATTGGCTCCGGGAAAGGCAGGTCGAGATAGATCTTCTCCAGCAGGTTCCCAGGCGCCTCCCCGTCGGCGATCCGCCGCAAATGCTCCTGCGTCAGCTGGTCTGCCCCGGTAATAACCTGATAGGGGCGGATCAACTGTTGATATTCTTCGATCGCCTCGAACCGTGTGGCGGCGCGCACCCCGAGTGGGATCGGCGGGAGTGCCTGCACCAGCGTGATCAGGTCATCCGTCAGCGGTTTTTTCTGGCAGGCGGCGAGCAGCGGCTGCGCGAGGTCGGGGTGTTCGTCCAGCAGATGGAACAGGCCCGCGTAAATCTCCGGCTTGCGCGAACAGTCCCCGAACCGACCGATCAGCCGGAGGAAGCCGGGCGGGCAGGTCCCATAGGCCCCGGCAATCAGATCCTCGTTGCGCGACAGCACGAGACGGCCCAGCAGATCCGCTCGTGATGCCTCGTCCAGGCCCGGGGTCTCGAAGGCCCCGTCTGCCTCCAGCCGGGCCAGAACCGCAAAATAGACCTGGCGGCGGCGCGGTTCGGTCATCACCAAAAGCATAGCGAGCGGGCCGAAGACGGCCGAGACCGTCTTCTCGAGCGACCCGCAGACCGCGCTGACCAGGAAGCGGTTCGCGGGCACGACCTGGCAATGCCGTGCGAGATCGAGCAGCTCGGACTTCAGGGTGGCGGGGCTGAGGCTGTCTGCGGCGCAGACCAGCTGGGTGATACGGCGGGACAAATGGGTATGCATCGCGAGCCTCGCGTTGAAAGGGACGTTCAAGGGAGAAAGGCGAAGTCTGGGGGGTCAGGCGGCCCGAGGGAGGGCCGCGGGGGTGTCGTCTTCCTCAGAATGAAACGCCCCCGCCGCGGCGGCGCACGCGGTGGAGAGGGTGTTGAAGGGGCAGGGCAGCGTACCTCCGCGCGCCAGGACGACGAAGTTGCCCGGCTTGATGCGGGTGATGCGTGCAACGAGACGATCCTCGTCGAAGCCGCGGAAGCTGGTGCGGTCCTTGATCGCGCGATCCCAGTAGAGGCCGCAGGCGGCGATCAGGTCGTGCTGCGCGGAGCGGGTGGCCTCATGGGCGGCGATGGCATCACGCAGGCGCAGGGCGTCGGCGGGATTGCAGCGAGGGCCGCGGGCGATGCCGCAAGCGGCGTTGGTGGCCCAGATATTGCGGGTGCCTTCAATCATTGTGGGGATGGCGATGATAACGTCGTCGATGCGGCTCATGAGTTCTCCGTTGTGATGGGCTACACATATGGGGAGTACGCGAGACCCCGGGTGCCGGACATGCGAAAAGCACCCACGCAAGCGGCGCGGCGGATGAAGACGGGCATGTCGAAAAGAGAGATTTATCTTTACATTTTCAACCGGATCCAGTCAAGGTAAAAATGAAATATCAATATTGTTGATCGAAAATATTGATCCGGTCTGACATACAGATCCCGGATTTGCATCCATCTCGAAGAGGATATCCGCATGGAGCGTGATGATAAGCCGACGGGCCACGTCTACCGATACCCGATGGTGTCGGTGGCAACCGATATCGTGCTTCTGAACCTGCCGCGCGACGGGGGGCTGCAGGTCGCGCTGGTTCGGCGTCGGCCGGACTCCGAGGCTTATGCGAACCGGTGGGCCCTGCCCGGTGGGTTTCTGAGGACGCAGGAGGACCTGGACCTCGATGCCTGCGTGCGGCGCGAGCTCCTGGAGGAGGTGGGGGTGGCGAACCCGCATCTTGAGCTGATCGGGGTCTACAGCGCGATCGACCGGGACCCGAGACCGGAGCGGGTGATCTCGGTCGCTTACCTGTCGGTCCTCAAGTCGGACGCGCCGGAATTGTCCCCGATATTCGGCACCGATGTGGTGGAGGCCCGTTGGGTTCCCCTGACTGAGATCGCGGACTGGACCTATGAGGGGGAGGCGCTCGCCTTCGATCACTCCCGTATCCTCGCCGACGCGCGTCGGCTGATCGACGACCGGATCCCGTTCGGCCGCCGCGAGGAGACGGCGCCGGATCTGCTATTCGCGTTCCTGCCGGAAGAATTCACGCTAGGGCAGGCCACGCTGGTGATGACCCACCTCAAGGGGAAGGTGGATCCGAGCAACTTCCGCAAGTACCTGCTCGCCTTTGTGGAGCCGACCGGGGCGTCGCAACGCACCAGCACCCGCTCGGCCGCCCTCTACCGGCAGCGCGTCCCGGACTTGTCCGCAGAGAAGGAGCCCCCGATCGGTCTGCGCACCCTGCGCCAGACTGCCAGGGAAGCACAGATTCACCTGTTCGACCTGTTCCTCGCCACGCTGGAGCCGGCTCCTTCGACAACGATCAACTTCCTTGAGAATGTCGTGAAGCGTTACGCCGCCCATCGGGACCTGCGCATTGACGTCTCACGCACCCCGGAACTGCGGATCACCGACAGGAACACGGGCCGCCCGCTCGTGGCGCTCAGCTGGGATACGGGGCGCGCAGCGCTGACCGCGACCGCCCTGGCGGACCCAGCGGCTCTTGCCGGGGTCGGCCTGGCCGAACTAGGCCCGAACCGAACCGGCCCGCACCGGAGTCGGTTCCGTCCGGAGCCCGAAGAGGGGGGAGAGGACCGGCTAGGCGAGGCGCTGCGTATCAGCCGCAACGCGCTGGTCACTGATGAGGACGCCACTGCAATCGAGTGAAAAATACGAGGACAAAGTGCTGAAGAACCGAATCTGTCGAAGGGCTGTA
>JAFIEN010000249.1 GCA_020832515.1 Rubellimicrobium sp.
GAAAGTCCGGTCCATACCGGATTTCAGGTTTCATAAGAGCGTGAGTGACTGGCCGCGTCAAGCGCCATGCTGACTGCTTCGGGGCCCGGATTGCCCGCCCGGACTGCCTTCCCGGACTCGACGTCGGCGGCAAGGCCCGCCGGATCAGGCGCGGGCGTAAAGCCGCATGACGATGTCCTGGTCGTAATTGCCGAAGCCACGGCCGAAGATGTTGATGCCGCCGGGATGGCGCGCGTCCGGCTTGACCCCGATCCGCAGGCGGATGGAGTGATGCTCGGCAATCTCGAGATCGGCAAGCGTCGTGTCAGAGATCCGCAGGCCGTCGACGAAGGTGCCCTCATCGCTGATCCGGAAGGTCTTGAGCTTGCCGTATTGCGAACCCTTCAGCTTCCACCAGTCCGGCGTGTAAACCCCGCGCTTGTCGCCGAAATCCCCGGGCGAAGTCCAGGTTGCCGCATCCTTGCCGTTGACCGACAGCGTGATGTCAGATGGCCAGTCGGCGCTTGTACCCGGCACTTCGGAACTCAGCTCGAGAATGAACTCGACCGCACTGACGGCGGTGTTGGTCAGGCGCGAGTTGTTGGGGAACTGGTATTCGACATAGCCGCGCGTGAACCAGATCAGCGCGGCCTTCATCCGGTCGGGGTCGAGGAAGGAATTGGGCACGTCCAGAAGCCCCACGATCCCGTCGGTCGAACACAGGCCACAGGGGGCCGAGACGTCGAACCCGGTGTAAAGGCCCAACGGCATCGACACCTCGATCACATCCGAGGCGATGGGCGTGATCTCGTCCTTGAAGACGACCAGCACCTCTTCATGCGCGGCATGGCAGATCTTCTGGCTGCCCTTGCGCGCCTTCAGCGTCTCGCAGCGGATCAGCCCGCAATCCTCGAGCGTCTGGACGTTCGAGCTGACCGTCGATTGCGGCAGCGCCAGCCGCGCCGCGATATCGTTGACGTTGAGCGGGCCTTCGCCGTGCAGAAGCTTGAGGATCTGCACGCGCACGGCCGATGCAAGGCCGCGAAGCACGTCAAGGTCACGCTCGGGATCGACGACCAGAAAGTCGCGCGTCCGCGCTGCGGCACCTGTCATTCGCCTGGGATGCTGGTTGGTCATCGCGCATCTGTATCAGACCCGCGGGTTCGGTCAATTGCAAAGCCCCGGACGCAGATGTGCAGCGAAGATCACGCCATGTTAAGCAACGAAAAGGGGGCAGGACCGCCACGATCTTCGGCACTACGGAAAGGATGCCCCACGCCCCGGCCTGTCATCGCGCGACGCTGTGCCCTTGATCACGCACCGCCGCATGCGCATCTCTGTCAGGTCACAAGACCGAGGCACCATGAAGGACCACGATCCCGCCACGCCATGGTTCGCGGCGCAACTCAAGCCCAACAGCCACCAGATCGCGCAGCGCAACCTTGCGCGTCAGGGGTTCCGGGTGTTCCTTCCGCTGGAAGAGGAAACCCGCCGCACGCATGGCAAGTTCGTCACCCGCCTGCGGCCGCTGTTTCCGGGCTACATCTTCGTCGCCCTTGACCGGGCCTCTGGCAGCTGGCGGGCGGTGAATTCCACATATGGAATCACCCGCCTCATCAGCCTCGGCGCTGAACCCACGCCGGTGCCGACCGCCTTGATCGACGCCCTCATGCGGCGCTGCGACGATGAGGGCCTGCTCTTGCCACCCGAGGCCTTTCAAGTCGGAGATCAGGTTGTCGTGGCCAAGGGCCCCTTCACGGATCTCGTCGCCACGATCGAGATGATCGACCGTGATGAGCGGATCGTCCTGCTGATGGAGCTGATGGGCGGACAGACGCGCGTCTCGGTCAGCCCGGATCATCTGCGCAAGGCCGACTGAACGGTTTCGCCCGGGTCCAGAGCCTTGAGGGCAAGATGGTGGCCGCTGTGGGACTCGAACCCACACGCCCCAGGGGCCAGTCATTTTAAGTGACTTGAGTCTACCGGTTCCTCCAAGCGGCCGCGCACCAGCGTTACCCCGCTCAGAGTTCGGTGCCAAGCGGGATGCGCAGCAGCGCCCGTTCGGATGCCCAGGGGTTCAGGCGGACCGTATCGCGCAAGGCGATCTGGGCCTCGTCATCGCGGCCGAGGTGGATCAGTGCAAGCGCCTTGCCCGACAGGGCACCAAGATGGCCCGGTTCAAGCGCCAGCGCCTGTTCCAGATCGTCCAGCGCCGCGTTGAAATCGGCGTCCAGGAAGGCGGCAAAGGCGCGCTGGTTCCAGCCCTCGGCGAAATCGGGGCAATAGGCGATCAACCGGTCGAAGACGCGCCGCGCTCCGTCGAAGGCCGCGCCCTCGCGCAGGGCCATGCCGGTGTCGAGAAGGTCCTGCGCAAAGTCGTCGGGAGCCTCGGTCCAGAGTGCCCAGAGTTGCGCGACCAGAAGCTGCGCCTGCCGTTCGCTGCGCGCATTGCGGAGAGACCTATAGATCTCGGATTTCTCCAACGCACTGTCACGCGGGGCCGGGCAGGCCTCTTGTGCCGTGGCCAGCACAGGGAAAAGCGCAAAAAAGACCATGACGAAGACTCGCATGTTAAAAAGGATGGATCGGCGCGGCCATTCGTCAAGCCTCAGACCGGCGGCGGCAGCCCGTCTTCCTTGACCGCCTGCATGGCCACATAGGTCGAGGTATTGGCGACATGCGGCAGGGTCGAGATCCGCTCGGCCAGCACCTGCCGGTAAGCGCCCATGTTCGTGGTGCGCACCTTCAGGAGGTAGTCGAAGGATCCGGCGATCATGTGGCACTGCTCGATCTCGGGCACACGGGCGACGGCGGCGTTGAAGGCGGCAAGGGCCGCCTCGCGCGTGTCGGTCAGCTTCACCTCGACAAAGGCCACATGGTCGCGCCCCAGCCGGATCGGGTCGATCAGCGCGCGGTAACCCCGGATCACCCCCCATTCCTCCAGCCGCTTCAGCCGCGTCTGGACAGGCGATTTCGACAGGCCCACGCGCCGGGCAAGGTCGGTCACGCTGATCCGCCCCTCGACGGTCAGCACCTCGATCATGCGCAGGTCGAATTCATCCAGATCGGCGGGCGTTTCGGTCAATTCTTCGTCCGTCTTCGGTCCATTCGCCCGCCATGGGCCCCATCTCGGGCGGATTGCCTTCCCACTCTGCACTATCATCGCGCCAGATCCAAGAGGTTCCCCATGCCCCGCGACACCGCCCCTCCGCTTCGCGACCTGATCGACGCCGCCACCCTTGCCCCCGAAGGCCCGCTGGTTCAGGCGCTGGCAGAACAGGCCCGCCTCTCGGCCGCCGACCGCGCCACCATCGCCGCCGCCGGGGCGGACCTCGTGCGCGCGATCCGGCGCGAGACGCATCCCGGCCTGATGGAGGTCTTCCTTGCCGAATACGGCCTCTCCACCGACGAGGGCATCGCGCTGATGTGCCTGGCCGAGGCGTTGTTGCGCGTGCCCGATGCCGAGACGATCGACGCGCTGATCGAGGACAAGATCGCCCCGTCGGACTGGGGCCGCCACCTTGGGCAATCGGCCTCGCCGCTTGTCAATGCCTCGACCTGGGCGCTTCTGCTGACCGGCCGCGTGCTGGATGACCGGCGCGCGGGGCTGGCGGGTGCGCTGCGCGGTGCTGTCCGCCGTCTGGGCGAACCCGTCATCCGCACCGCCGTTGCGCGGGCCATGCGCGAGATGGGCCGCCAGTTCGTGCTGGGCGAGACGATCGAGAGCGCGATGAGGCGCGCCGCCGGGATGGAGGCGAAGGGCTTCACCTACAGCTACGACATGCTGGGCGAGGCCGCGCGGTCTGACGCCGATGCCCGCGCCTATCACCTGAGCTATTCCCGCGCCATCGGCGCCATCGCCAAGGCCTGCACGCATGGCAGCGTGGCGGAAAACCCCGGCATCTCGGTCAAGCTGTCGGCGCTGCATCCCCGCTACGAGGTGGCACAGAAGGCCCGCGTCATGGCGGAACTCGTGCCGCGCGTGACGGCGCTGGCGCAACTGGCGCGTTCGGCCGGGATGGGTTTCAACATCGACGCGGAAGAGGCGGACCGGCTGTCCCTCTCGCTAGACGTGGTCGAGGCGGTGCTGGCCGACCCCTCGCTGAAAGGTTGGGACGGATTCGGCGTGGTCGTTCAGGCCTATGGCAAGCGGGCCGGACTGGTGATCGACTGGCTGCATGCGCTGGCGACCCGGCTGGACCGCCGCATCATGGTGCGGCTGGTCAAGGGCGCCTATTGGGATGCCGAGGTCAAACGGGCACAGGTCGAGGGGCTGGAAGATTTCCCCGTCTTCACCGCCAAACACGCGACCGACATCAGCTATATCGCCAATGCCCGCAAGCTTCTGGGCCTGACCGACCGGCTTTACCCGCAATTCGCCACCCACAACGCCCATACGGTGGCTGCCGTCCTGCACATGGCCCGCGACATGGGGGCCGGCCCGCAGGATTACGAATTCCAGCGCCTGCACGGCATGGGAGAGACGCTGCATTCCCTTGTCCTGCGGGCCGAGGGCACGCGTTGCCTCATCTATGCGCCGGTTGGCGCGCATGAGGATCTGCTGGCCTATCTCGTCCGTCGTCTCTTGGAAAACGGCGCGAATTCCAGTTTCGTCAACCAGATCGTCGATGAAAGCGTCCCGCCCGAGGTGGTGGCCGCCGATCCCTTCACTCCCGCCCATCCCCCGCGCGCCCTGCCCGCCGGCCCCGGCCTTTACGCCCCCGCCCGGCGCAACTCTGCCGGATGGGACCTGACCGACGCGCCGACGCTGGCCCGGATCGAGGCGGGCCGCGCGCGCTTTGGCGGCCATCTCTGGCAGGCCCGCCCGACACTGGACACGGTTCCTGCAAAAACAACAGAGATCCGCTCTCCCGCGACCGGCGTGCTGGTCGGCCATGTGACCGAGGCCACGCCCGCCGATGTCACCGCCGCTTTCAAGGCAGCCCGGCCATGGGAGGCCCCGGTCACCGCTCGCGCCGGGATTCTGGAAAAGGCCGCCGACCTTTACGAATCCAACGCGCCCGAGCTGTTCGCCCTGCTCGCGCGCGAGGCGGGCAAGACGCTGCCCGATGCCGTGGCCGAACTGCGCGAGGCGGTGGATTTCCTGCGCTACTACGCCGCCGAGGCGCGCAGCGCGGGCGATGCACCCCCACGCGGCACATGGGCCTGCATCAGCCCCTGGAACTTCCCGCTGGCCATCTTCACCGGCCAGATCGCCGCCGCCCTTGCCACCGGCAATGCGGTCCTCGCCAAACCCGCAGGCCAGACCCCCCTGATCGCCGCCCGCGCGGTCGCGCTTCTCCATCAGGCCGGCGTGCCCGAAACGGCGCTGGCCCTCCTGCCCGGCGGCCCCGAAACAGGTGCCACCCTGACCGCCCTGCCCGGCCTTGCGGGCGTGGCCTTCACCGGCTCGACCGCGACGGCGCAGCGGATCCGCGCGAGCCTTGCGGAACACGCTGCCCCCGGCACACCGCTGATCGCCGAAACCGGCGGGCTGAACGCGATGATCGTGGATTCGACGGCGCTGCCCGAACATGCGGTGCGCGATATCGTCAACGGCGCCTTCCGTTCCGCCGGGCAACGCTGCTCGGCCCTGCGCTGCCTCTATGTGCAGGAAGATGTGGCCGAGAAACTCCTGCGCCTGCTGAAGGGCGCGATGGAGGAACTGACCCTCGGCGACCCCTGGCACCTTGCAACCGACGTCGGCCCGGTGATCGACGCCCCGGCCCGCGACACGATCCGCGCCCATGTCGAGGCGGCCCGCGCCGAAGGACACATCCTGCACGAACTCAGCGCCCCCGAGGACGGCACCTTCATCGCCCCCGTGGCCATCCGCATCCCCGGCATCGCGGCGCTGGAGCGCGAGGTCTTCGGCCCCGTCCTGCATGTGGCCACCTTTGCCGCCGCCGATCTCGACCGGGTGATCGCGGCGATCAACGCCACCGGCTATGGCCTGACCTTCGGCCTGCACACGCGGATCGACGACCGGGTGCAACAGATCGTCGACCGCATCCATGCCGGCAACATCTATGTCAATCGCAACCAGATCGGCGCGGTGGTGGGCAGCCAGCCTTTCGGCGGCGAGGGTCTTTCGGGCACCGGGCCAAAGGCCGGCGGCCCCAACTACCTGCCCCGCTTCCTCAAACCCGAACCCGCCCCGACAGCCATCGACCACGAGGCGAGTGCCCCGGAGTCCGCAGACACCCTCGCCACCCGCCTCGGCGCGGCACAGGCAACCCGACGGGCCACCACACCCCGCGATCTGCCCGGCCCAACCGGCGAATCGAACCGGCTGACGCTCGTGCCCCGCGGCCCCGTCCTCTGCCTTGGCCCGGGCAAGGCGGCGGCGGCAGAGCAGGCGCGCGCGGTCGAGGCGCTGGGCGGCATCGCGGTCGAGACCCGGGGCCCCATCGCGCCCGGGCACCTGACCGGACTGAGCCCGCTTTCCGCCGTCCTGTGGTGGGGCG
>JAFIEN010000002.1 GCA_020832515.1 Rubellimicrobium sp.
CCCCCCCCCCCCCCCCCCCCCCCGCGGCCCCCCCCCCCCCGCGCCGGCCGCCGGGCGCGCGGGGGGGGGGCCCGCGCCCCCCCCCGGTCCGCAACCTGCTTTTCACGCCGCATTTCTCTGCTACATGAAGGCCGTCTGTCCAGAGGGTGCCCGCGCATGTCCGATCACTTCCGCCTCACGCTGGCACAACTCAACCCGGTGCTGGGCGACATGGCGGGCAATGCCGCCCGCGTGCGCGAGGTCTGGGCCACGGCCAGGGCCGAGGGCGCCGACATGGTCGCCTTCCCCGAGATGTTCCTGACCGGCTACCAGACCCAGGACCTGGTGATGAAGCCCGCCTTCCACCGCGATGCGATGGCGCGGATCGTGGCCCTTGCCGCCGATTGCGCCGACGGCCCGATCCTGGGCATCGGTGCCCCCTGGTTCGAGGAGGGGCGGCTCTACAACGCCTTCCACATCCTGCGCGGCGGCCGGATCGTGGCGCGCACGCTCAAGCACGAACTGCCGAACTACAACGTGTTCGACGAATTGCGCCACTATTCATCCGGGCCGATCCAGGGGCCCTTCGATGCCGGCCCCCTGCGGATCGGCACGCCCGTCTGCGAGGATGCCTGGTTTCCCGACGTTTGCGAGGCGATGGCCGAAAGCGGGGCCGAGGCCTTTGTCGTCGCCAACGGCAGCCCCTATTTCCGCGGCAAGTTCCCGATCCGCCTCAACCAGATGGTCGCCCGTGTGACGGAAACCGGCCTGCCGCTGGTCTATCTCAACATGGTGGGCGGGCAGGACGACCAGGTCTTCGACGGCGGCTCGTTCGTGCTGAACCCCGGCGGCGCGCTGGCCCTGCAACTGCCGCTCTTCGAAGAGGCGGTGGTCCATGTCGATTTCCGCCGCACAAGCGGTGGCTGGCAGGCAGAGACCGGCCCCCGCGCGCTCCTGCCCGAAGCGGTCGAGCAGGATTACCACGCCATGGTCCTGTCCTTGCGGGACTATCTGCACAAATCGGGCTTCTCGCGTGCCGTGCTGGGCCTCTCGGGCGGCGTGGACAGCGCGCTCGTGGCATGCATCGCGGCCGATGCGCTGGGGCCGGAGAACGTGCGTGGCGTGATGCTGCCGTCGGAATACACCTCGCCCGCAAGCCTTGCCGATGCCTCAGCCCTTGCGGGCGCGCTGGGCATCCGCCTCGACACCGTCCCGATCGAGGGTCCCCGCGCGGCGGTGACCGCGGCCCTCGCCCCCCTCTTCGCCGGCCACGCGCCTGACATCACCGAGGAAAACATCCAGTCCCGCCTGCGCGGCCTTCTCCTCATGGCGCAATCGAACAAGTTCGGCGAGATGCTCCTGACCACCGGCAACAAGTCCGAAGTGGCGGTCGGATATGCCACGATCTACGGCGACATGGCGGGCGGCTACAACCCGATCAAGGATCTCTACAAGACCCGCGTCTTCGAGACCTGCCGCTGGCGCAACGCCAACCACCGCCCCTGGATGCATGGGCCTGCGGGCGAGGTCATCCCGCCCGCGATCATCGACAAGCCCCCCACGGCGGAACTCCGCCCCGACCAGCGCGACGAGGATTCGCTGCCCCCCTACACGATCCTCGACGGCATCCTCGAGATGCTGGTCGATGGCGATGCCTCGGTCGCCGATTGCGTGGCGGCGGGCTATGATCCGGCCACGGTGAAGCGGGTCGAACATCTCCTCTACACCAGCGAATGGAAGCGCTTCCAGTCTGCCCCTGGCACGCGCCTGACCCGCCGCGCCTTCTGGCTCGACCGGCGCTACCCGATGGTCAACCGCTGGCGCGACGGGGGCTGAAACCCTTGCCGGCCTCGCCCCGCCATCCTGGGCAACAGGCCGATGACCACGCCCGGGGGCCACGATGGCACGGGCCTCGCCGCCGGGATTTCGCCCCGCATAACGCAGCTGTCGTTCCCCCTCATGCCTCTTGACGCCTGCCACGAGGGCTGCGTCGCGCCGCCCCGCTAGCGCCCTGCTGCGGCAGCGCCGCCCCCCCATTGGGTTTCTTTTGTTTCCAAATATCCCGGGGGGAGCCCCGCAGGGGCGGGGGGCAGAGCCCCCGGCTGCGGCCCCCACGCGCGACAGGCTGGACGCGCCGGGCGCAGGGTGCCACTCTTGTTTCGCTATTTCCCTTGCGGACGGGGCGGCCATGCGCACGATCGACATCGACTTCGACATCCACCGCCTGATCCAGCTCGAACGGCGCAGCTTCGACGAACCCGAATATGTCGCGCTCCGTCGTCTCCTGAAGCTGGGCCCGCCTCCCGAGGACGAGACGCCGCAGAAGGACAAATCCATGCGCCCCTGGTCCAAGGGCGGGATAACCTTGCCGCATGGCACGGAATTGCGGATGGAATACAACGGGATCCTGCATCTGGGCCGGATCGCCGACGGGATGTGGGAGGTCGAGGGCCACCGCGAGAAAAGCGCCTCGGGCGCGGCCAGCGCCGTGGCCCGCACCCGCGACGGGGGCAAGGTCAACATCAACGGCAAGGCCTATTGGCAGGTCCGCCGCCCCGGCGATACCGACTGGACCCCCTATGCCGATCTCAAGCGCAAGCGCTAGCTCCCGGCACTCGGGAAGATGACCGCGCAAGACCGCAAGGCCTGTCATTCAAGGTGCCGCCGCATATCCCGGTAAGGGCAGACATCGTCTTCGAACGGCACATGGCGGCGGCGAAAACGCGTGCCAGCCACTGCTTCGGGATCGCTGATCCGGTCCATGCGGAAATGGCGAAAGCCCGCCCGCCCGGGATCCCATCCGACAAGATACCACAGTGGTGGCAGGATCAGCATGGCTTGCGGCTCGACCTCGCGCTGCGAGGTCCGACCCTTCGCATCGCGATAGGCAAAACGGATGAGCGCGCGCCCCAGAAACGCCGTTTCGAACGCCGGCAGCAGGTCACGGTCGATCCTGCCCATGTCGGACAGGTTCTGCAGCGGCGACAGCTGACCGATGTGCAGACAGTCAAGAAGGGCCCGCAGATCCCGCACCTTGTCGGCGGGCAAGGACTTCTCGATCCGGGCAAGACCGGCATCCGCAAGTTCCGAGAACGGCAGGTTGCCCGTCGCCCGCATGGCCGCGACACTGATGATCAGGGCAAAGACCTCGGGCACCGATAGCCTTGCCGTCGTCTGCATGGCGTGCGGATCAAGCCGCAGCCCGCCGCCGCGTCCGACGTCCGAATGGATCGCATAGCCCTCCTCGCGCAGCGCGCCGATGTCACGCAACACGGTCCGGCGCGAGGTGCCGACCGCCTGCGCCAGCGCGTCGACGGTCGATGTGCCGTTGCGGCGGAGTGCGCGCAGGATGGCGTCTTGCCGGATGCGGATGCTCATGACCCTACCTTGGGGCAAATGGTGACAATCCTTGGCACTGTTTCGCGTCACAGGCTTTCGGGCAATGCAAAACAGGAGATTTGCACCATGGAACGGACAGCGGTGAACCCTTGGGAATGGTCGACCAAGCTGGGCTACAATCAGGCCGAAGTCATCACTGGCGCCACCCGTCAGGTGATCTGCGCGGGCCAGACAAGCGTCGACGGTGACGGCAACCCTCGGCATCCCGGCGACATGCGGGGCCAGATCGGCCTTGCCCTCGACAACCTCGAGGCGGTTCTGGGGCGCGCGGGCATGGACCTTGGCAATGTCGTGAAGCTTGGCATCTATGCAACCGATGTCGATGAAGCGCTGAGGAACTTCGACCTGATGGGTATGCGCTTCGGCCCGCATCGGGTGGCCCCGCCGATGACCCTTCTTGGCGTGACGCGGCTTGCCATCCCCGGACTGCTGTTCGAGGTCGAGGCGACGGCCATGGCCTGAGATCAGGCGGAGCGGTGGTTCGAGGCAAGCCCGCGAATGACCGCTCCGTCCTGCGGGGGCTGATCTTCACCGTTCTTCGGGGCTGGTCGAAGGGAACCACCCGTCGGAGACGTCGCTAGGTCACAAACTCGGACCGCGCATATCCCTGCAGGAACAGCAGCGCCGACAGATCGCCGTGGTTGATGCGGACCTCGCATTCGGCCGCGACCATGGGCTTGGCATGCAGCGCCGCCCCGGTTCCGGCGCGCGCCAGCATGCCAAGGTCGTTGGCCCCGTCGCCCACGGCCAGCACGTCTTCGGCCCCGATCCCCAGCCGCGCGGTGATCTCGTCCAGCGCCGTGACCTTGGCCTCGCGGCCCAGGATAGGGCGGGCGACCTCGCCGGTCAGCAGACCACCCTCGATCAGCAGCGTATTCGCGCGATGCTCGTCAAAGCCAAGCGCCGCCGCCACCCGCTCGGTGAAGGCCGTGAACCCGCCCGAGACCAGCGCGGCATGGGCACCATGGGCCTTCATCGTGGCGACGAGTTCGTACCCGCCGGGCATATGGCTGATACGCTCGTCCAGCACATGGTCGATCATCGCCGCAGGCAGACCCTTCAACAGCGCCACCCTCTCGATCAGCGCGCCCTCGAAATCCAGCTCGCCGTTCATCGCCCGCCGCGTGATGTCCGAGACCTGCTCCCCCACGCCCGCCACGAAGGCCAGTTCGTCGATACATTCCTGCCGGATCATCGTGCTGTCCATGTCGGCCAGCAGCATCCGCTTTCGGCGGCCTTCTTCGGGCTGGAGGATCAGATCGACACCCGTGCGCTGCAGATCCTCCCAGACCTCCCAGCGATTCGCCGGCATTGCCGGCAAGGAAAACTCCGCCGCCTCCCCGACCGAGAGCCAGCGACTCTCGCCCCCACCCCAGGCATTGCGCACCGCCTCGAGCAGCGCGGGTTCGAGCGGGCCTTCGGACGGATTGCAGAGCAGGGTTGCAATGATCATGCGGCCTCTTGCGGTTCCGGCGTGGTCCGCAGGTTGCGGCACTCCGCCATCCCCTAGCGACATTTTGGTTCTTGCGAAAGCCCGCGCCGGGGCCTAGGCGTCGCGGTGGGACACGCCCCCCCAACGGGGCGCGCTTATCTGGAAGGGTAGCACCGATGGCTCTGACGACCCCGGCAACGCGGCCGGCGAACCCGCGTTTTTCCTCTGGCCCCTGCGCCAAACCCCCGACATGGACGCTTCAAGCGCTGGCCGATGCGCCGCTTGGCCGGTCGCACCGCGCAAGCCCGGGAAAGGCAAAGCTGGCCGAGGCGATCGAGCTGACGGCCAGGATTCTTGGTGTACCCGAAGGGTATCGTGTCGGCATCGTGCCGGCCTCGGATACCGGCGCGGTCGAGATGGCGATGTGGACGCTTCTGGGCGAACGGCCTGTCGAGATGGTCGCCTGGGAAAGCTTCGGCGAAGGTTGGGTGACGGATGCCGTCAGGCAGCTCAAGCTGGATGCGCGGGTGCACCGGGCGGATTACGGCGGGATCGTCGACATGGGCCTTCTGGATTACGATCGCGATGTCGTCTTCACCTGGAACGGCACGACAAGCGGCGTGCGGGTGCCGGACGGGAGCGTGATCCCGGCGGATCGCAAGGGCCTGACCATTTGCGACGCGACCTCGGCGGCCTTCGCGCAGGATCTGCCCTGGGACAAGCTGGATGTGACGACCTTCTCCTGGCAGAAGGTGATGGGCGGCGAGGCGGCGCACGGGATGCTGATCCTGTCCCCCCGCGCGGTCGAGCGGCTGGAAAGCTACACGCCCGCATGGCCCCTGCCCAAGATCTTTCGCCTGACGTCGAAGGGCAAGCTGATCGAGGGGATCTTCAAGGGTGAGACGATCAACACCCCCTCGATGCTGGCGGTCGAGGATTACCTTGTCGCGCTGAAATGGGGCCAAGCCATCGGCGGGCTGCCGGCGCTGATCGCGCGGGCGGATGCGAATGCGCGGGCGGTGTGGGATTTCTGCGCGGCCCGTGATTGGATCGACAATCTGGCCGAGGATCCGGCGACGCGGTCGAACACCAGCGTCTGTCTGAAGTTCACCGATCCGCGCATCGCGGATGGCGCGGGATTCGCCAGGGCGGTGGCCGAGCGGCTCGAGGCCGAGGGCGTGGCATATGACATCGGCGCCTATCGCGACGCGCCGCCGGGCCTTCGGATCTGGTGCGGGGCGACGGTCGAACTGGCCGATGTCCGGGCGATGCTGGACTGGCTCGACTGGGCGTTTCAGGCCGAGATCGAAAGCCTCAGCGCCGTGGCCTGACCGGGCGGGTGGCGGGGTGAACCCCGCCTGACCCATGTGCCGATCAATGGTGGGGTGAACCCCGCCCTACACATTCGCATACCGCCGTAGGGCGGGGTTCACCCCCCCCCCCCCCCCCCCCCCCACACACAGGGAAACACCCGATGCCCCCCAAGGTTCTCATCTCCGACGCCCTCTCGGATGCCGCCGTACAGATCTTTCGCGATCGCGGGATCGAGGTCGATTTCCAGCCGGCGCTGGGCAAGGACAAGGACAGGCTCCTGCAGATCATCGGCGATTACGACGGGCTTGCCATCCGCTCGGCCACCAAGGCGACCGAAAAGCTCATCGGTGCTGCCACCAACCTCAAGGTCATCGGCCGCGCCGGTATCGGGGTGGACAATGTCGATATCCCCGCCGCCTCGAAAAAGGGGATCATCGTGATGAACACCCCCTTCGGCAATTCCATCACCACCGCCGAACATGCCATCGCCATGATGCTGGCCACCGCGCGGCAGATCCCCGAGGCCAATGCCTCGACCCATGCCGGCAAATGGGAAAAGTCGCGCTTCATGGGCGTCGAACTAACCGGCAAGACGCTGGGGGTGATCGGCGCGGGCAATATCGGGTCGATCGTGATCGACCGGGCGCTGGGCCTGAAAATGAAGGTCGTGGCCTATGACCCCTACCTCTCCGAGGATCGCGCGCTCGAGATCGGGGCCGAGAAGGTGGATCTCGACACGCTGTTCCAGCGCGCCGATTTCATCACCCTGCATGTGCCCCTGACCGACCAGACCCGCAACATCCTGTCCGCCGGGGCGATCGCCAAGCTGAAACCAGGCGTGCGCGTCATCAACTGCGCCCGCGGCGGTCTGGTGGACGAGGACGCCTTGGCCGAGGCGCTGAAATCGGGCCATGTCGCGGGGGCGGCCTTCGACGTCTTCGCCGTGGAGCCCGCGACCGACAGTCCGCTGTTCAACCTGCCGGGTGTCGTCGTCACCCCGCATCTGGGCGCCTCGACGACTGAGGCGCAGGAGAATGTGGCGCTGCAGGTGGCCGAGCAGATGGCCGACTATCTGCTGACCGGGGCCGTGTCGAACGCGCTCAACATGCCCTCGGTCACCGCCGAGGAGGCGCGCGTCATGGGGCCGTGGATCCGGCTTGCGGGGCATCTGGGCAATTTCGTGGGCCAGATGACGGACGAGCCCATCGCCGCGATCAACATCCTTTACGACGGTGTCGCCAGCACGATGAATGCGGTGGCGCTGAACTGTGCGGTGATCGCGGGCATCCTGCGGCGGGCGAACCCGGATGTGAACATGGTCAGCGCGCCGGTGATCGCCAAGGAACGCGGCATCCAGATCTCGACCACGCGGCAGGACCAGACCGGCATGTTCGAGGGCTATGTGAAGGTAACGGTGGTGACGGGCCTGCGCGAACGCTCGGTCGCGGGGACGGTGTTTTCCGACGGCAAGCCGCGCTTCATCCAGATCAAGGGCATCAATGTCGATGCCGAGATCGGCGCGAACATGGTCTATACGACGAACGAGGACGTGCCGGGCATCATCGGCGCGCTGGGCCAGACCATGGGCGAAAACGGGGTGAACATCGCCAACTTCACCCTTGGCCGGTCCGCGCGCGGGGGCGAGGCGATCGCGATGCTTTACGTCGACGATCCTGTGCCCGAGGCGGTGCTGGACAAGCTGCGCGCAACGGGGATGTTCAGTCAGGTCAAGGCGCTCAGCTTCGACATGGCCTAGGGCAGGCGCGATCCGGCCCGGTGACGGGACCGCGGCGGAACCCCCCCCCCCAAACGGTGACGCCATGTACGCCCGGACCGGCGCACACCACGCCCCAGCGGGGCCGCCCCCCCCCCCGGCCATCCGGTGACGCGATGTCCGGCGGGACCGGCGAAGCCCGCGCGCCCGCCGGGCATCATCCTTGCGCCTCGAGCAGGGCGCGCAGGCTTTCGATCGTGTCGATCTCGGCGACCGGTTTGTCGCGCCGCCAGCGCAGCATCCGGGGAAACCGCAGCGCGATGCCGGACTTGTGGCGGGGGCTGTGCTGGATGCCTTCGAAGGCGATCTCGAACACCAGTTCGGGCGGCACCTGCCGGACCGGGCCGAAGCGTTGCAGCGTGTTCTTGCGCACCCAGCGGGTGATCTCGTGGAATTCGGCATCGGTCAGGCCGCTGTATGCCTTGGTGAAGGGCACCAGCGCCTCGCCATCGCGGACTGCGAAGGTGTAGTCGGTGTAAAGGTCTGCGCGACGGCCGTGGCCGGCCTGGGCATAGACCATCACCGCATCGACCGTCATCGGCGCGACCTTCCATTTCCACCAGTCGCCCCGCTTGCGCCCCGCCAGATAGGGGCTGGTGCGGCGCTTGAGCATCAGGCCCTCGGCGCCCATCTCGCGCGCGCCCGCGCGCAGGCGGGCAAGGTCCTCGAGGCTCGCGAAGGGCAGGGCGGGCGAGAGGCGGAGGGGGGCCGTTGCGGGCAGAGTGGCCGAGAGCGCCTCGAGCCGGGCGCGGCGGGTGGCAAATGGGTTGGCGCGGATGTCATGGCATTCGTGTTCCAGAAGGTCATAGGCCATGATCAGGGCCGGGGCCTCGGACAGCAGCTTGCGGGGCACGCTCTTGCGCCCGATCCGCTTTTGCAGTGCAGCGAAGGGCAGGGGGCGGTCGTTCCCCCAGGCCAGAAGCTCGGCGTCGATGACTGTGCCGGGGGGAAGGCGGTCGACCAGTTCCGCGATCTCGGGGAAGCGGTCGGTGATGAGCTCTTCGCCCCGGCTCCAGAGGTGGTGTGTGCCGCCGCGCAGGACAAGCTGGGCGCGGATGCCGTCCCATTTGTATTCGGCCGACCAGTCGGAAGGCTCGCCCAGATCGGCGGGGTCGTCCAGCGCATGGGCAAGGTAGAAGGGATAGGGACGTGCGAGATCGGCCTCGGGGGCGGGAGCCTCGATCAGGGCGTACCAGTCGGTGGTCGCGGGGGTCCAGTCGCCCATCAGGCGGTGGGTCAGTTCCGCCTCGTCCCGCCCAAGCGCGCGGGCAAGCGCACGGACCATCAGCGTCTGGCTGATTCCCACGCGGAAGCCGCCGGTCAGGAGCTTGGTGAACAGGAACCGCTCGGCCGGAGGCAGGCTGTCCCAGGCCTCCAGAATGCCCGCTTTCGCCTGATCCTCGGGCAGGGTCGAGAGGTGGCGGATCCGGGCGATCCAGTCGGCAAGGCTGTCGTCGCTGTCGCGCCCGGGCGGCGGCAGGATGAGCGAGATCGTCTCGGCCAGGTCGCCCACGACGGCGTAGCTGTCCTCGAACAGCCAGTCGGGCAGGCCCGCGCGTTCGGCCGCCCAGCGGCGCAGCACGGTGGCGGTGATCGTGCGGCGCGGACGGCGGCCGGAGAAGAGCGCGACGGTCCAGAGCCGGTCCGGCTCCGGCGCCTCGCGGAAATAGTCGGCGAGGGCTGTGACCTTGGCATTGGTGCGGGTCGTTGTGTCGAGCGCGGCGAAGAGTGCGGCGAAGCGTTTCACGCGGGCTCGGCCTCGGTGCGGTCCAGGCCCTCGCCATCGTAGTCGGTGCTCACGACATGGGCGTCGTAGCCCTGCTCCGAAAGGTATCGCCGGAAGCTGGCGGTATAGCCATGGGTGACGAAGACGCGGGCGGCCCCGGTGGCGCGGATCGCATCCGTCAGGCCCGCCCAGTCGGCATGGTCCGAGACGACGAAGCCCCGGTCCGCGCCCCGCCTGCGGCGGATGCCGCGCAGCGCCATCCAGCCCGAGGCAAGGCCGGTCGCGGGCCCCATACCCCCTTGTCCGAAACGCCGCGCCCAGGGGCCCGCCAGCGCCGAGGGCGGGGCGAGGATCAGCGCACCCTTGAGGGCCTTGAGATCGGTTGCGGGGGTGACCTGTTCGGTGGCAGGCAGGGCCAGTCCCTGCGCGCGCAGCGTGGCGTTGGTGGCCTCGATCGCGCCATGGGTCAGGATCGGGCCGATCGAGGGGTCGAGCAGCTTCAGGAGGCGCTGCGCCTTGCCCAGGGCATAGGCGCCAAGCAGGGTGAAGCGGCCCTCGGCGGCCGTCGCCGCCCACCACTGGTTGATCTCGCGGGCGAGCACATCCTGCGGGGTCCAGGTGAAGACCGGCAGGCCGAAGGTGCATTCGCTGACGAAGGCATGGGCGCGGACGGGCTCGAACGGGGTGGAGAGGCGGTCGTCCACCGTCTTGTAATCGCCCGAGACGACCCAGACCTCGCCCCCGCGCTCGACCCGGATCTGGGCCGAGCCGGGGACATGGCCGGCCGGGTGGAACGAGACGGTGACCGACCCGATCCGGCGCGCCTCGCCATAGCGGATCGTGTCGAGGGTGATGTCGCCCAGGCGCTGGCGGATCACGGGGGCGGCAAGGTCGGTCGAAAGATAGGCGCCCATGCCGGGGCGGGCATGGTCGGAATGGCCATGGGTAATCAGCGCGCGGGGGACGGGGCGCCATGGGTCGATGTGGAAATCGCCCTCGGGGCAATGGATGCCGCGGTCGGTGAAGGTCAGAAGCGCGCCCATGGCGTGAGGATAGCGCAGGGGACAGGCCGGGGAAGTGAGTATTTGGACCAAAGCGAAAGGGGCGGGATTGCGCTTTTGGTCGGGGCGTGGTCGCTTTGCTTGAGGTTTGGGAGGGAGGCCATGGCGATGAGTGGGGCAAGGACCGCGGGTCTGAAGGCGCGGATGGCGGCGGGCGAGCGGCTGGTGGGGACCTTCGTCAAGATCGCGGATGTGAGCGTGATCGAGGTGCTGGCCCAGGCGGGGCTGGATTTCCTGTGCCTTGACGGCGAGCATGCGGCCTGGGACCGGGGGCGTCTGGATGCGGCGCTTGCGGTGGCGCGCGCGCTGGATCTGCCGGTGCTGGTGCGGGTGGCGGCGGCGACGCCGCAGGATGTGCTGGCCGCGCTCGATCTGGGGGCGGTGGGGGTCGTGGTGCCGCATGTCTCATCGGTCGCCAAGGCCGAGGCGGTGGCGCATGCCGCACATTTCGGGCGCGGCGGGCGCGGTTATGCCGGATCGACGCGCTGGGCGGGATATGCGACGCGGGCGATGGCCGATGTTCTGGCGCAGGATGCCGAGACGATCGTCGTGGCGCAGATCGAGGAGCCCGAGGGGGTGGAGGCTGTGGAAGCGATTGCCGCGGTGCCGGGGATCGACGCGGTCTTTGCGGGGCCGGCCGATCTGAGCGTGGGCTATGGCGAGACGGCGGTGGGCAGCCCCGCGCTGAGCCGCGCGCTGGCGCGGATCGGGGTGGCAGCGGCGGGGGCCGGCAAGGCCTATGCGACCTGGGTGCCGGATGCGGCCACGGCGGCCGACTGGGCGGTGCACGGGGTGACGGTCTTCGTCGTCGCCTCGGACCATTCATGGATGCGGGGGGCGGCCATGGGTGCCGTGCAGGCGCTGCGCGAGGGCTGAGGCCCTAGCCGGCCGCTTCGACGAAGAAGGCGGCGATGTCGCGATGGACGCGCGCGCGTATGGCGGGGGTCTCCATCAGGACCTCATGCCTGGCGTGGTCGATGACGATCATCCGGCTGCCGGGCCAGGTGACCATCCGCTGGCCGATGGGGGCGATGTCGACGATCTCTTCCCGGGTGCCGAGGATGGTCAGGGCGGGCACTGCGGGCGCGGGCAGGCGACGGAGGCGGCGCATCTCGGACAGGGCTTCGAACAGCCATTGCAGCGATGGCCCGCCAAGCGCAAGGTCGGGATGGGTCTGCAATTGCCGCTGCATGTGGCGGAACATCTCGGGATCGGTGGTGAGGTCGTTGCCCTCGAACGGTGCGCGGATGAGGTAGGTCTCGGCCTGTTGGCCGGGGGTGAGCAGATGGCCCATCCGGACCTGTCGGGCAAGGGCGGACAGGCTCCAGGCGACGGGGCGCATGGCAGGGCCGATGCGGATGCCCCACATGGGCCCGGTGAAGGCCGCAGCCGCGACCGGCAGCCCTTCGATCAGCGCGCGCAGGCCGATGCAGCCGCCCATCGAATGGGCCAGCAGGAACCACGGGCGGGGCAGGTCGAGCGCCTGGGCCTGTGCGACCAGCGCCGCGACATCGTGCTGGTAGTCGGAAAAGCGCCAGACATGCCCCAGCGTCGGGTTGGGCAGAAGCCGCGCGGCGATCCCCTGTCCGCGCCAGTCGACCGCCATGCTGGCGAACCCGAGCCGGGCAAGCTCGCGCGCGGTGCGGCCGTATTTCTCGACGAATTCGGTGCGCCCGGGAAAGATCAGGACTGTCCCGGTTGCGTCCGCACGGGGCCAGAGGGCGGTGCGGATGCGCAGGCCGTCGGATGTGATCAGGAAATGCGCAACCGCGCCTTCGGGGCCGTCTGCCACATCGTCGAAGAACGGCGCCGGTCGGGCCGAAGGGAAGGTCGCGGTCATGGTCGTGTTCAGGCCAGGATGGATGAAAGCCTGAGCGCCATGCCCATATCGCCCGAAATCGAAAGCTTGCCGCTCATGAAGGCCGAGGTCGGGTGCAGCGCGCCTTCGAAGATGGCGCGAAAAGTCTCGGGACTGGCGGTCAGGGTGACGGCCGCCTCCTCGTCGGCAAGGCGCACGCCTGCGGCGTCGATCATCATCGCACCTTCGCCTTCGAAGACGAACTTCGCGCTGCCGTCGAAATCGCGGCCTTCGGTCCGTTCGCGCATCATTGTGGCGGCCTGTGTCATGATCTCGCTCATCTCGGGTCGGTTCCTTTCCGTCATGTGATGGCTGCCCACTGGTGCATGCCAGAGTTTGAACTACACTTGCGATATGAAGATTGCGCGACCCGGTTTCAAACCCATCCTTGCCGCACTGCTGATCACAGTCGGGTTTTGCGTGCCGCTGAGCGCGCAAGAGGGCGTTGCCCTGTCGCGCCTTGACCGGCTTCACGCCGAACTTGTCGAGAGCGAGGATCCGCTCGAGGCGCAGCGGATCGTCCAGCAGATCGCGACGGAATGGTCGCGCAGCGGATCGCCGGCCATCGACCTTCTGCTGCAGCGGGGCGAGGATGCCCTGGAACTGGGCGATTTCGTGACCGCGTCCGAGCATTTCACCGCCGCCATCGACCATGACCCAGACTTTGCCGAGGCCTGGCACGGGCGGGCAGCCGCCTATTATCACCTCGACCTGGTAGGCCCCGCGCTGGACGATCTGCGCGAGGTGCTGGTCCTGAATCCCCGGCACTTCAACGCGCTGCGCGGCTTTGCCGTGATCCTCGAGGAACTGGGGCTGGCGCAAGAGGCGCGCGAGGCCTATCTGCGTGTGCAGGAACTGCATCCGCAGGATGTCGAGGCGGCCCGGGCGCTGCAGCGGCTGGACGCGGAACTGGACGGTACGGCGCTCTAGCCCATCGGGCCGGGCCTCGGACCTTGGGGAAAGGTCTCATGAACGCGCCCCCGCATCCCATACTCAGCCCCCGCCTGAATTCGCGCGTCACCGCCGTCCTTGGCCCCACGAACACGGGCAAGACGCATTACGCGATCGAACGGATGCTGGGCCACCGGACCGGGGTGATCGGCCTGCCGCTGCGCCTTCTGGCACGCGAGGTCTATGACCGGATCGTCAAGGCGCGGGGGCCATCGGTCGTGGCGCTGGTCACGGGGGAAGAGCGGATCGTGCCCGACCGCGCGCAATACTGGGTCTGCACCGTCGAGGCGATGCCCGAGGGGATGGGCACGGATTTCCTGGCCGTGGACGAGGTCCAGCTCTGCGCCGACCCCGAGCGTGGCCATATCTTCACCGACCGTCTTCTGCATTGGCGCGGGCGGCAGGAGACGATGTTCCTTGGCTCGGACACGATGCGGGGGGCCATCGCGGCGCTGGTCGACGACGTGACCTGGATCCGGCGCGAACGGTTTTCGACGCTAAGCTACACAGGTTCGAAAAAGATAAGCCGTCTGCCGGAGCGCGCGGCGATCGTGGGCTTTTCGGTCGAAAATGTCTATGCAATCGCCGAATACATCCGCCGCACGCGGGGCGGGGCGGCGGTGGTCATGGGCGCGCTTTCCCCCCGGACGCGCAATGCGCAGGTCGCGCTCTACCAGAATGGCGATGTGGATTATCTTGTCGCCACCGATGCCATCGGCCTGGGGCTTAACCTCGACATCGCGCATGTCGCCTTTTCGAGCCTGACCAAGTTCGACGGGGTGCGGATGCGGGCCCTGGGCCCGGACGAGCTGGCCCAGATCGCGGGCCGTGCAGGCCGTCATCTCAGTCCGGGCACCTTCGGCGTCACGGGCGAGGCGCAGGAACCCGAGCCCGACGTGATCGCCGCCATTGAAAGCCACCAGTTCCGGCCGATCGGCCGTCTGCAATGGCGCAACGCCCGGCTTCAGTTCGGCTCGGTCGGCCGGCTGATCCAGTCACTGGAGGAGCGCACGACCCATCCCTGGCTGACCCGGGTGCGCGACAGTGACGATCTGACAGCACTCAAGGCCTTGGCCGACGATCCGGAGATCCGCGCCCGCGCAAGCGATGGCCGTGCCCTGCGCCTGCTGTGGGATGTCTGCCGGATTCCCGATTTCCGCGGCATCTCGCACGGGGAACATGCCGCCCTTCTGGGCACGATCTTTCGTTTTCTGCATCAGTCCGGGCAGGTTCCGGCCGATTTCCTTGCTGCCCAGATCCAGAGGATTGACCGGACCGAAGGCGATATCGACACTCTTTCCAAGCGGCTTGCCTATATCCGCACATGGACATACGTCGCCCAGCGCCATGGATGGACCGCAGACGAATCGCATTGGCGGGGGGAAACCCGCGCTGTAGAAGACCGCTTGTCGGATGCCCTTCACGAGGGGTTGACGCAAAGATTCGTGGATCGCCGGACCAGCGTTCTGGCCCGGCGGCTCAGGCAGAAGGAGGTCCTCGTGGCCGAGGTGAACGACACGGGCGAGGTCAGCGTCGAGGGCGAATTCGTCGGTCGGCTGGAAGGGTTCCGCTTCCGCATCGACAAATCCGGCAGCCCCGACGAGGCCCGCACCCTCAGGCAGGCTGCGGCCCAGGCCCTTGCCCCGCATTTCCACTTGCGCGCGGACCGCTTTTACAACGCCCCCGATACGGAGATGGACTTCACCGAACAGGGTGGGCTGATGTGGGGCACGGCGGCGGTCGGTCGCCTGACCGCCGGGCCCGATCCGCTGCGCCCTCAGGTCGTGGCCTTCGTCGATGACGAGGCGGGGCCGGACGTCGCCGCCAAGGTCCAGCGGCGGTTGCAGCATTTCATCGATCGCAAGATCGCGACCGCGATGGAGCCGCTTCTGGCCTTGCAGCGCGACGAGGCGCTGACGGGGTTGGCACGCGGCTTTGCCTATCGGCTGGTTGAGAATTTCGGGATCATCCCGCGCGGCGACGTGACCGAGGATGTGCGCGCCCTCGATCAGGAGGCGCGTGCGGCGCTGCGCAAGCATGGCGTGCGGTTCGGGCAGTTCACCGTGTTCCTGCCACCGGTCCTCAAGCCTGCGCCGACGCGGTTGCGGCTGGTGCTCTGGGGGCTGGCGAAGGGGCTGGACGAGTTTCCCGAAAGCCCGCCCGCCGGTCATGTGACGGTGCCCGCCACCCGCGATGCGGTCCCGGGCTATTACGCGATGGCAGGCTTTCGTGCGGCGGGCGAGCGGGCGATCCGGATCGACATGCTTGAACGGCTGGCCGATCAGCTGCGCGAGCGCGACGCCCGCGCCGGGTTCGAGGCCGTGCCGGCCATGTTGTCGATCACCGGCCTTTCGCTCGAGCAGTTCGCCGGGCTGATGAGCGGTCTGGGTTACCGCGCCGACCGGCGCGAGCGGCCCAAGGTCAAGGCCGCACCCGAGGGCCCCGCATCGACCCCCACCCCTGACCCGTCTGCGACGTCTGCGGCCGACATGGCGCCTGGTATGGCGGCTGAGGCGGAGCCGGATGCGTCGTCCGGGGCGCCGCAGGACGCGGTGCCCGAGCCGGCCCCTGATGCGTCTGCCGAAAGCCCGACCGGATCACCCGAGGAGCCGGCGACCGGGCCGGTCAGCGCGGTCGCGGCAGAGGCTGAAGCGCAGGATGCAGGGACCACGCCCGAAGCCACGCCAGAAGCCACGCCCGAGACGGCCCCCGACATTTTGCCCGCCGCCGTGGCATCGGATGCGTCGCATCCTGCCGCGGACGAAGGGCCGCTCGAGACCGAGGTCTATTACGTCTTCACGCGAAGCGCCCGCCCCCCCCGACGCGAAAAGACCGGAGCCGATGGGCCATCCGCCGGGGACAAGGGCCGGGGCAAACCGCGCGGGCGTGGTGCGGAGCGTGCCGAGACAGCTGGCTCCCGGGCGGGCGGCGCGGAAGGGGCAAAGGCTGCGCCCGAGGCGCAAGATGCCCAGCACCGCCGCACGCATGAGGACAAGTCCGGTCATCGCCGCAGCGGCAAGCCCGATGGCAAGTCCGGTGGCAAGGGCGCGGGCAAGCCGGGGTCGAAGGGGCCGCGGCAGGGCGATACGAAGCCGCAGGTCTTTGCCGCCACGCCGCCGCGCGACAACGCGGGCGGGAAGGGTGCTGGGCGGGGCAAGGCGATCGACCCGGACAATCCTTTCGCGGCGGCTCTGGCCGGATTCAAGGCGAAGTGACGATCGGATGATCCGGGCCCGATGCCAGTCGACCGGATAACGGCCTCTGCGGGGCGCGAGACGATCCGGCTGGACAAATGGCTTTGGCAGGCCCGTGTATCGCGCACGCGCAGCCAGGCGGCGGCGCTGGTGTCCGAAGGGCGGGTGCGGGTCAATTCCGAGCGCGTGACCAAGCCTGCCCGTGCCGTTGGGCCCGGCGATGTGCTGACCTTCGCGCAGGCGGGCCGGATCCGGGTGGTCCGCATCCTTGCCACGGGTGAGCGGCGCGGTCCGGCATCCGAGGCGCAGGAGCTTTATGAGGACCTGTCGGGCGACGGGGGGCAGACGGCGGGGGAACGGCTTGCGGAGTGAGGTGCAAGGACCCCGGCAGGTGGACCATTGGTCGCGGGGTGGCCTTCGCGCGCCGCCGCGCTTGAATGATCCGGCGGAAGGTTCTAGCTAGCCTCCGACGGCAATCGCGGCAGGGACCATGACCTATATCGTCAACGACAATTGCATCGCCTGCAAATACACAGATTGTGTCGAGGTCTGCCCCGTGGACTGTTTCTACGAGGGCGAGAACATGCTGGTGATCCATCCCGACGAATGTATCGACTGCGGCGTCTGCGAGCCCGAATGCCCCGCCGATGCGATCCGCCCCGATACCGAGCCGGACATGGAGAAGTGGGTCGAGTTCAACCGCAAATGGGCGGCGAAATGGCCGGTCATCGTGACGCGCAAGGACCCGCTGCCCAACGCGGAAGAGATGGACGGAAAGTCCGGCAAGATCGAGCTGTTCTCCGAAGCGCCCGGAGCCGGGGGCTGAGTGACTGCCGTCGGACGCCTCTGACCCGATTCGGGCAGATCCAGCGCCGGGCGGCAGGATGAAACTGCTGTGCCGGGCCGGATGGTCCGCGAGGGCCTGAATGCAAACGGCCGGTCCATGATCCGGGGCGCTTGGCCCAAGGCCAAGGCGGCCCTTTCGCGAGGGTCGATTTTGTGATATGCTCGTCACAATGTCGCTGCCCCAGTTCTGAAACTGCCTTACCGCTTGTCACCTGACGGAAACCGTTCCGTCGGGTTTCTTGCGGCCTGAGCAGTGAGCCTCCCGGAAGGATGTCCATGAGCAAATCGAAGAAGAACGAGTTCCGCCCGAATGACTATGTGGTCTACCCGGCACATGGAGTTGGCCAGATCATCTCGATCGAGGAACAGGAAGTCGCGGGTTTCAAGCTCGAGCTGTTCGTGATCTCGTTCGAGAAGGACAAGATGACGCTGCGGGTGCCCACTCACAAGGCGACGGAAGTGGGGATGCGGTCGCTGTCATCGCCCGATGTTGTGGCCCATGCGATGAAGACGCTGAAGGGCAAGGCCAAGGTCAAGAAGGCAATGTGGTCGCGCCGCGCGCAGGAATACGAACAGAAGATCAATTCCGGCGACCTGATCGCCATCGCCGAAGTGGTGCGGGACCTGCACCGGGCCGATGACCAGCGCGAGCAGAGCTATTCGGAGCGTCAACTCTACGAGGCCGCGCTCGAGCGCCTGACGCGCGAGATTGCGGCTGTCGCCGGCAATGACGAGAATGCTGCGGCAAAGGAGATCGGCTCTGTCCTGGTGGGACGGGCCGCCTGAACGACGCGCCCGGCAGGACGGGATTTGCCAAATCCCGTCCTGCCGATTTTTGCAAAATCGGCAATGGATCCACGCTGAACCGTCAAGCGGGGGGCGGAATTTTGCAAATTCCGCGGCGCGCCAGGCTCAGCAGTTCGGCACGTTGACCGCCAGACCGCCCAGGGCGGTTTCCTTGTACTTGTGGCTCATGTCCGCGCCGGTCTGACGCATCGTCTCGATCGCGGCATCGAGCGGCACGAAATGCGTGCCGTCCCCCCGCATCGACAACGAAGCCGCGGACACCGCCTTGATCGCGCCAAGCCCGTTGCGCTCGATGCAGGGCACCTGAACCAGACCCCGGACCGGGTCGCAGGTCATGCCGAGGTGGTGTTCCAGCGCGATCTCGGCCGCGTTCTCGACCTGTTCCGGCGTGCCGCCCAGCACCGCCGCCAGCCCCGCCGCCGCCATGGCCGCGGCGGAACCCACCTCGGCCTGACAGCCGCATTCCGCCCCCGAGATCGAGGCATTGGTCTTGATCAGCCCCCCGATCGCCGCCGCCGTCAGCAGGAAGTCCGGCAATTGCCGCAGGCTCGCCCCCGGCACGAAATCCAGCCAGTAGCGGATCGTCGCGGGCACCACGCCGGCGGCCCCGTTGGTGGGGGCCGTCACCACCTGCCCTCCGGCCGCATTCTCTTCGTTGACGGCCATCGCATAGACCGACATCCAGTCGTTGATCGTGTGGGGCGCGGTCAGGTTCATCCCACGTTCAGCCAGGAGCTTTTCGTGAATCCCCTTCGCGCGGCGCTTCACCTTCAGGCCCCCCGGCAGGATCCCGTCGCCCTGCAGCCCCCGGTCGATACAGGCGTGCATCACTTCCCAGATGCGCATCAGCCCCCGGTCAAGCTCGGCCGCACCCATCCGCGTCAACTCGTTGCGGCGTTTCATCTCGGCGATCGACAGGCCCGTCTCTGCCGCCATGTCAAGCATCTGCGCCGCGGTGCGGAAGGGAAAGGGCACGGGCGGGCCGCTTTCTGCGCCCTCCCCATTCGTCAGTTCGCCGGCTGTTTTCACGAAGCCGCCACCGATCGAGTAATAGGTGATCTCGGTGACCACATCGCCCTGCGCATCAAGGCCCCGCAGGATCAGCCCGTTGGCATGGCCGGGCAAGGCGGGGCCATAATCGAACAGCAGATCCGTTGCGGGATCGAAGCGCAATTCGGGCAGGTCGACCGGGCGGACCAGGCCTTCGGCCTTGATCCGGGCCAGTTCCGCCTCGGCCTTTTCGGCGTCGTAATCGTCGGCCCGGAACCCGGCGAGGCCCAGGATCACCGCCCGGTCCGTCGCATGGCCCACCCCGGTAAAGGCAAGGCTGCCGTGCAGCGAGGCGCGCAGTCCCGCAACCCCGAACGGCTGTGCGCGCAGATGGTCGAGAAAGCGGGCCGCCGCGACCATCGGCCCGATCGTATGGGACGACGAGGGGCCGATGCCGACCTTGAACATGTTGAAAACGGACAGAAACATCAGATCGGGCTCCCTTCGGGGGGGTCTGGGGGTTCGGGCCGTGAAAAGGGCAGCGGTCCCAGTCCTTCGGCACGAGACGCAACACCGGTGATCGGCCGGGCGTCCATCCGTGCGGCGACGGCCTGCAGTCCGGGCCAGCGCGCGGGCTGGTACCAGCCCGTGCCGCCCTCGGGATAAAGCGCCATCCAGCGCAGCATCGGGCACAGGTAGCAATCGAGGATCGACACCTCCTCTGCCCCGAGCCAACCTTCAAGGCGGGGCAGGGCTGCTTCGAGCGTGTCCAGCATCCTGCCGATCTGTTCATGATTGGATCTGGCCATGTCGCTGCGGGCCGCAGGTCCGGAATACTGTTCGGGGTAGAACAGGACGCGCAGCGCCGGATGCAGCGTGTTCGACAGCCAGAACAGCCAGCTCAGCATCGACCCCCGCGCGGCATCGCCGGGACCGGGGAACAACCCGCCGTGCCGGTCTGCCAGATAGAGCAGGCAGGCTGCCGTCTCGAACACGGTGCCGTCCGGGGTTTCCAGCGCCGGGACCAGCCCGCCCGGATGCAGCGCGCGATAGGCGGGAGTGTCCTGTGCGCGGATGGAGCGGTCGACCAGCACCGTCCGGAACGGCAGGTCGCGCGCCAGAAGCGCCAGCCGCAGGCAAAGCGAGGCATTGTCGGGCGCGTAATGCAGGCGATAGGGCAGATCCATCCGCGCATCATCGGGCGGCCTGCCCTGCCGATCCAGCCGGAAAACGACCATCGCGCGACAAATTCCCCCGCGCTTGCCTCCGGGGTGGGGCGTGCCCCCTCGTCACCCGGGCCCGGCTTGCCTATAGTGCAGGAGTTCGCCGCGCAGAGGCCCGCCATGACATCCGATCTTTCCCCCATCGACAAGGCCAAGCTGGCTGCCGCAAGCCGTGCCGCGGATCTTGTCGAGCCGGGCATGAAGGTCGGCCTCGGCACCGGATCGACCGCCGCCTGGCTGGTGCATGCGCTTGGCGAACGGGTGCGCGATGAGGGGCTCCGGATCACCGCCGTCCCGACATCGACCCGCACCGCAGAACTGGCGCGCGCGGCGGGGATCGAGGTCCTCGGTCTCGATGCCCTGCGCTGGCTGGATCTGACCATCGACGGGGCGGATGAGTTCGACGGGCAACTCAACCTGATCAAGGGCGGGGGCGGGGCGCTTCTGCATGAAAAGGTCGTGGCGACGGCCAGCGACCGGATGGTGGTGATTGCCGACGCCTCGAAACAGGTCGAGACGCTGGGCGCCTTTCCCCTGCCGGTCGAGGTGATCCCCTTCGGCTGGCAGACCACCAAGACGCTGGTGGAAGAGGTGCTGATCGGGCTTGACGTGCTGGGCCGAAATGCGGTCCTGCGGATGAATGGGGACGCGCCTTTCGTGACGGACGAGGGCAACCACATCCTTGACCTGCATCTGCACCGGATCGGTCAGCCGCGGCAATTGTCGCTGGTGCTGAACCAGATCCCGGGCGTGGTCGAGAACGGGCTTTTCATCGACATCTGCGATGCCGTGGTGATCGGCTATGGCGACGGTCGGGTCGAGTTGCGCGACATCACCGCAGGCACGGTCGAAAAGGCACGCGTCGCCCTGCCCGAGCGGGACAACATCTTCGGCGACGTGTCGGATTGATCCGCAGGCCGGTCGACGCCCCCGAGCGAATGCCGCAGGCGGGTCCGGTATGTTTCACCCACGCGACCGTTCCGGCATCTTGACGATGACTGCGATCGGGGGCCCGGGCTTTACCATCGCCGGATCCTTGCGGATCGCATCAACCTTGGTGCGCGCCGAGGCCCGCCGAAACCGCGGGTGACTCTGGCACCCCGGCGCAAGCTGTGGAATAGAGCGCGCGGCAACGGCGGGAGATGTAGATGGGCTTCGACTATGATCTCTTCGTGATCGGCGGCGGCTCGGGCGGGGTGCGCGCGGCGCGGATGGCGGCGGCGACGGGGGCGAAGGTCGGGCTGGCCGAGGACAGCCGCATGGGCGGGACTTGCGTGATCCGCGGCTGTGTGCCCAAGAAGATCATGGTCTTCGCCTCGTCCTTTCCCGATGCCATGCGCGAGGCCAGCGCCTATGGCTGGGGCGCCGAGGTCGGTCCCTTCGACTGGCCGGCCTTCCGCACCCGGCTTCATGCCGAGCTTGACAGGCTGGAGGGCGTGTATCGGGGGCTTCTGGACGGTGCTGGCGTCCCCCTCCACGACCACCCCGCGCGGCTGGCGCTTGCGCATACGGTCGTGCTTGCCGACGGGACCCGGTTCCGCGCGCGGCATATCCTGATCGCCACCGGCGGCGCGCCGGACCGGCCTGACCTGCCCAACGCGCGTCTGGGCTGGGTCTCGGACGACATCTTCGGGATGGAGCGCCTGCCGGAGAGCATCCTCATCGTCGGCGGTGGCTTCATCGCATGCGAGATGGCCTGCATCCTTGCTGGCCTTGGTGTGAAGGTGACGCAGTTCTATCGCGGTGCGCAGATCCTGCGCGGCTTCGATGACGAGGCCCGGGGGCTGGTGGCCGAGGCGATGAAGGCGCAAGGGATCGACCTGCATACCGGCACGAACATCCTGGCCATGGGCCCCGACGGCACGGCGCCCACCATTCCGGTGGGCGAAGCGATGGCCCCCGCCCATGAAGCCCCCCCCGGTGCACCGGGGCCGATCCGGGTCAAGGCCACGAACGGCAGCGAGCAGGTCTTTGATGCGGTGCTTTTCGCCACGGGGCGCAGGCCCAACAGCGCGGGGCTGGGGCTTGAGGACATCGGCGTCCAGATCGGCCGCCGGGGCGAAGTGGTGGTCGATGACTTTTCCCAGACCGCCGTCCCTTCGATCTTTGCCGTGGGTGACGTGACCAACCGCATCAACCTCACGCCCGTCGCGATCCGCGAGGCGATGGCCTTTGTCGCGACCGTCTTCGAGGGCCGGCCCACACCCGTCGATCATGCGCTTGTCGCCTCGGCCGTCTTCACGCGGCCAGAGCTTGGGACCGTGGGCCTGACCGAGGAAGAGGCGCGCGGTCAGGAAGAGATCGAGGTCTATTGCACCTCTTTCCGGCCTATGCGATCGGCCTTTGCAGGCGATATGTCGCGGGTCCTGATGAAACTTGTCGTCAGCCGCGCCACGCGCCGCGTTCTGGGTTGTCACATCGTCGCACCAGAGGCCGGCGAAATGATCCAGCTTGCTGCAATCGCAGTGAAAATGGGGGCCACGAAAGAGGATTTCGACCGCACCATGGCGGTCCATCCGACCATGGCCGAGGAACTGGTCACCATGCGCAAGCCCGTGAGAACCGCTTGAATTCACGGGCAAGACGCACAACTATCGAAGGCGACGGGCCGGTTGGCCCCGCAGGAGCAACGGAGAAAGAAGGCACATGGCTGCACAGAACGGAGGCCCCTGGGGTGGTGGCGGCGGCAACCGCGGGTCAGGCGGGGGGGACGACGATCGTCGTCCCGATCGCAGACCTGGATCGGATGGACCGTCGATTCCCGAGATCGACGAACTGATGAACAAGGGCCGCGAGCAGCTTCGTGTCCTGATGGGCGGCGGTGGCCGCCGTGGCGTGAATGGCGGTGGTGGCGGTGGCGGCGGCGGTCCGCGACTGACACGCGGCACGCTGGGGCTGGCCGCGCTTGGCGCGCTTGTCCTTTGGGGGACGATGTCGCTTTACACCGTCCGGCCCGAAGAGCAGTCGGTCGAACTGCTGCTGGGGCGGTTCTCGTCCATCGGCAGTCCGGGTCTGAACTTCGCGCCCTGGCCCTTCGTGACATACGACATCGTGAACACGACTTCCGAGCGGACCGAGCAGATCGGTTCCTTCGGTGGCCCGCGCGATGACAGCGGGCTGATGCTGACCACGGATTCCAATATCGTGGACGTCGCCTTTCAGGTCGTCTGGAACGTGAACGACCCTGCCAAGCTGCTGTTCAACATCCGCGATCCGCAGCTGACCGTGCAGGCCGTGTCGGAATCGGTCATGCGCGAGATTATGGCGACACGGAACCTTGCGCCGATCCTGAACCGCGACCGCGGGATCATCGCCGATACGGCGCTGATGGAGATCCAGCAGACTCTGGACGAATACGACAGCGGGATCAGCATCGTGCGCGTCAACCTCGACAAGGCCGATCCGCCGGCCGAGGTGATCGACAGCTTCCGCGCCGTCCAGGCCGCCGAGCAGGAGCGTGACCGGCTGCAACGGCAGGCAGATGCCTATGCCAACACGGTCGTCGCAGAAGCCCGTGGTCGTGCCGCGCAGATCCTTGAACAGGCCGAGGGCTATCGCGCATTCACGATCAACAACGCGCTCGGTCAGGCCAGCCGCTTTACGGCCGTGCTGGGCGAATACATGAACAATCAGGAAGTGACGCGGCGGCGCATCTATCTCGAGACGATGGAGCGAATACTGGCCGATGTCGACAAGATCATCCTCGATCCGCTGGTCGCGGGTGGTGGCAACGGAGAGATTGGCGGCAGTGGCGTCATTCCCTTCCTGCCGCTGAACGATCTGATGCGCAGCGGGACCGTGCCCACTTCGGCGGCTGCAGCAGCAATCACGGCGGGGAACTGAGCCATGAACAAGACCGTTTACATCCTTCCGGTCGTCGCGATTGCGATCATCCTCCTGCTGTCGTCGATCTTCGTCGTGGACGAGCGTGAAAAGGCGCTTGTGCTCCAATTCGGCCAGATCCGGCAGGTGCGCGAAGACCCCGGTATCGGCTTCAAGATCCCCCTGATCCAGGAGGTCGTGCGCTACGACAAGCGCATCCTGTCGCTGGATACCGACACGATCGAGGTGACGCCCTCGGATGACCGTCGCCTCGTCGTCGACGCCTTCACACGCTACCGGATCGTGGATGTCGTGCGGTTCCGTCAGGCCGTGGGCGTTGGCGGCATCCGTGCGGCCGAGGATCGTCTGTCCTCGATCCTGAACGCCCAGATCCGCGAGGTGCTGGGTGCCGATCAGGTCACATCGGACACGATCCTGTCGGCCGAGCGGCGGGTCCTGATGAACAGGATCCGCGATCAGTCGCGTGCGGCCGCCCTGTCGCTGGGCCTTGACGTGGTGGACGTGCGGCTGAAGCAGACCAACCTGCCTGCGCAGAACCTTGACGCGACCTTCGCCCGGATGCGGGCCGAGCGGGAACGCGAAGCCGCCGACGAGATTGCGCGCGGTAACGAAGCGGCCCAGCGCGTTCGCGCGCTTGCCGACCGGACCGTGATCGAGACCGTCTCGGATGCCGAGCGCGAGGCGCAGATCACCCGAGGCGAAGCCGATGCCGAGGCTGCCGCGATCTTCAATGCGGCCTATGGTGCGGATCCGCGCTTCTTCGACTTCTACCGGTCGCTTCAGGCCTATGAACAGGCGCTGCTGGGGGTGAACACGACCATGGTCATGACACCGACCAGCGAGTTCTTCTCCTACCTCTACGCGGCAACTCCGCCTGAGGTGCAGCCCGCTCCGCCCGCCCGCCAGGCCGTCGTGACGGAGTGACATGATGGAGACGGCGCTTCTGGCGCTGGGACTCGTGCTTGTGGTGGAGGGGCTGGTCTATGCGCTGGCCCCTTCACTTGTCGAGGAATTGCTCGCGGCACTTCGGGCCCTTGACCATCAGCAGCGCCGGCTGATCGGGCTGATCGCGCTTGCTCTGGGGGCCTGCCTGATCGGCATGGCGCGGGCGCTCGGGGCCTGAACGCCTGCCCAAGTCTGCCGCACGATTTTGCCCGGGCTGTTCACGCCCGCTTGACATGTGACCAAGGGTGATTGCGTTCCGCCCCGCACAACCTACTTTCAGCGCAGAGTTGGAAAGCGGCCCCAGCGGACCGCCTGTTTCGTCCAAAGGATTTAGCCATGACATCCAAGACCCTTGCCCTGTCTCCCGACACCCGCCTGACGAAACTGGCGGGGACGCTTTTGCTGGGCAGCGCGCTGACGCTGATGCTGGTGTTGCCCGGCTGGTCGCAGGACGATGCCGCCGCCACGCCGGATGGCGCGGCCCTGACCCTTGACGAGCCGGTCCTGACCCCGGATTCGATGCGTCCCATGACCTTTGCCGATCTGGCTGAACGGATCAGCCCGGCGGTCGTGAACATCACCACGTCGACCGTGGTGTCCAGCCGGACAGGGCCACAGGGCATCATCCCCGAAGGTTCGCCCTTCGAGGATTTCTTCGACCGTCTTCCGGGCCAGAACAACTCGCCGCGCAGGTCGTCAGCGCTGGGTTCGGGCTTCGTCATCAGCGATGACGGCTTTGTGGTGACCAACAACCACGTGATCGAAGGCGCCGACGAGATCGAGATCGAGTTCTTCTCGGGCGAACGTCTTCGCGCCGAGGTCGTGGGCACCGATCCCAACACCGATATCGCGCTGCTGCGCGTCGAGGCCGAGGGCCTTCCCTTCGTTGAATTCGGTGACAGCAACGGTGACGGCGCACGGGTGGGTGACTGGGTCATGGCCATGGGCAACCCGCTGGGCCAGGGCTTTTCCGTCAGTGCGGGCATCATTTCGGCCCGCAACCGGGCACTGTCCGGCACGTTCGACGACTACATCCAGACCGATGCCGCGATCAACAGGGGCAACTCAGGCGGGCCGCTCTTCAACATGAATGGCGAGGTGATCGGCGTGAACACCGCGATTCTGTCGCCGACCGGCGGGTCGATCGGGATCGGCTTTGCGATGTCATCCCAGGTGGTCAAGACGGTCGTGGCCCAGCTGAAGGAATTCGGCGAAACCCGGCGTGGTTGGCTTGGCGTGCGCATCCAGGATGTGACGGCCGACATGGTGGACGCGATCCCCGGGCTTGAATCCGCCGCCGGCGCCATGGTGACCGATGTTCCTGAAGGGCCTGCAATGGACGCCGGAATGCTGGCCGGCGACGTGATCCTCAGCTTCAACGGCAATCCCATCCGGGACACGCGCGAACTGGTCAATCTGGTGGGCAATTCCGGTGTCGGTCAGGCCGTCCCGGTCGAGGTGCTGCGCAATGGCGATGTCACGGTGATCGAGGTCGTCCTTGGCCGCCGCGAAGAGGCCGAGGGTCTGCTTCCTGCACCGTCCGAGCCGATGGCCGAACCTGAAACCGCCGAGATGCTGGGACTGACCCTGTCCGAGATCACGCCGGACCTGATCGAAGAGCTGGGCCTGCCCGAGGGCATGTCCGGGCTGGTCGTGATGGATGTCGACGCCATGTCGGATGCCGCTGCCAAGGGCATTGCAGTGGGCGATGTGATCACCGAAGCCGGTCAGCAGGCGGTCATGTCGGTCGCCGACTTCGAAGACCGCCTGACCGAGGCGCGGGATGCGGGCCGTCGTTCGATCCTGCTGCTGGTTCGCCGCGGTGGCGATCCGCGCTTCGTGGCCGTCACCATCGACGACTGACACGGGGGAACGGCACGGCACATGATCAAGGGCCGTGGGTCTGCCGCTTCTGCCGGCGCCTGCGGCCCTTGTCTGTTTCCGGATGTGGCCCTCGGCCAAGCGTTCCGCAGGGTCGTCAAAGTGCGTCGATCTCGTCCGGCGACAGGCGCACAAGACCCAGACGCCGCGCCGCCTGGATCGACAGAAGGGGGCTGTCTGGTCCGTCGCGGCGCTGAAAATCCTGCACGGCGCGGCCGGTCGCGACATCCATCACCCCGTTGACAGGCCCTTCATAGAAGCCCCGGACAGCCAGCGCCCGCTGGAGCGATTCGACGAAGGCGGGGGTATAGGCCGGCGGGCAGATCGTCTCGAAATCCACCTCCTCGCGTTCCCGGACGATCTGCTGGCGCGTCACGGTGCGGAACACGGCCGGGGAAAGCTGACTGCCGTCCGGTGCGAAGGTGGCGGGACGTTCGATCTCTTGCGCGGTCACCGTCTCGATCACCGCGGGCTGGACATCGCGGCCAAAGCAACGGCCCTCCGCGTCGGTCTCGATCGCGGCACCCAGAAAGGCGGGCGGATTCGACGCGGGCACCGGGACCGTCCCGCAGCCCGCGCCGAACACCAGAACGACGAAGACGGAAAGGTGCAGGCGACTCAAGGTCAAGATGGCGCTGCCATGTCGGTGGACGATGCGGCCAATCTAGCCCAAGGGGTGGCCCGGCGAAAGCCGGTCGGCCCGCCGCGGCCCCCGATTGTCGCGCCTCTCCCACACTGCGCGGACCCTTCGCGCGATTGAGACTGGCGGGCTGGGGGACAAGGGCCTAAGTAGTTGTCCGGCAACGGCTTGACGAAGGAACCACAGGTGGCCCGGATTACCTATATCGAACATGGAGGCAAGGAACATGTCGTGGATGTGCCCAACGGGCTGACCGTGATGGAGGGCGCGCGCGACAACGGCATTCCGGGGATCGAGGCCGATTGCGGCGGTGCCTGTGCCTGTTCGACCTGCCATGTCTATGTCGATCCGACCTGGGTGGACAAGCTTCCGCCCAAGGACGCGATGGAAGAGGACATGCTCGATTTCGCCTATGAGCCCGACCCGGTGCGATCACGCCTGACCTGCCAGCTCAAGGTGTCGGACGCGCTCGACGGGCTGCGGGTCCAGATGCCGGAAAAGCAGATCTGAGCATACAGCCTTCCGGCAGGGCCGGCACGGCGTCTCAAGCGGTCCGATACGTCCGCCGAACCGATCGGCGCCGGCCTTACCGACTGGCGCCGCTCTCTCCCTCGATGGCCTGGCGCACCCTCTCCTGAAAGTAATGCACGCCCTTTTCGTGGCGCGACGACAGAGGGCCGGGCGAATAGACACCAGCGGCATAATTCGCATGGGTGTCGATACAGACCTGATAATCCTCGCGCACGACGGCCAGGTTGTCCTCGATCGTCTTTGCCCGCGCGGCCGCCCGGGCGTCCGATGTATCGGCGAAATGGAAGTGATAGACCTGCTCCGTCCGGTCCACGCCCAAAGGGTTGATGCGCGACGTGTTCATCCCGCCCTCGAACAGCGACAGCGTCCAGTTCGGCCACATCCACAGCCATTTGCCTCGATAGAAGAGGCCGGCCTTCGGCGGCGCGGTCATGCGCACGAAACCGCGATGCGCCGTCGTCTCGAAGGCTTCGAAGTCGATCGCGGCGAAAAAGGCCGGATGCGTGCCGGGGATGTGGTAACCCTCGACGAAATTGTCGGCATAGACCTTCCAGTTCGCGTCGAATTGCACCCGCGCGGTATCGGTCGCAACATAGCTTTCCAAGGGTTCCTCGGCGAGTTCGGCGACCAGATCGCCCAACTGGTCGGTCAGGCTTTCCACCGGATCGACCGCAGCGAACAGAAGCCCGCGCCAGATCTCGACCGTGACCGGCTCCAGCGGCCAGTCCTCGGGAACGATGGCCGGGTCGGTGCCGAACCAGGGCGCCTGCACAAGCCGCCCCGTATCGGAATAGGCCCAGTGGTGATATGGGCAACGCAAGAGGCTGCAATTCCCCTGGCCCTCGGGCAGAAGTCGCGCGCCCCGGTGGCGGCAGACGTTGCGAAACCCGCGCAGCACGCCGTCGCGGCCCCGGATCGCGATCAGCCCCATCCCCGCGACATCGACAGACAGATACTGCCCCGTCTCGGCCACCGCACTGGCCGGCCCCAGATACTGCCACGCCCGCCAGAAGATCGCCTGCCGTTCGCGCTGATGGGCCTCGGCCGAAACATAAAGCGCGGGGTCCAGGTTAAGCGGGTGGCTCTGGCGCTGGTCGTCCATGTCGGTCATGCCCTCGCGTGGTGGATGCCCCGGCAGGGTTGCGCAATCCAGGGGCAGGATCAAGACCGGTCGGGTCACGATCGCTTCGCCCCGACCGCATGTCGGCCATCCCGATGCCGAAGGCCGGAACGATCCCCCACCACCCTGCGGCCCCTGCTGTCTGCCCTTTCGCTTTGGTCGAAATACTCCGGGGGGAGGGCCGAAGGCCCCGGGGGGCAGCGCCCCCCGCCCCGTCCCGGGTCGCACCGCGCAAGCCCCGCGGCACCACTCAGTCCGGCGCCAGCATGTAGCCCTCGCCGCGGACCGTCTGAAGATAGCGCGGCTGGCGCGGGTCGGATTCGATCTTTCGCCGCAGCCGGGTGATCTGCACATCCACCGCGCGCTCCTGCGCCTGCCCGCCGCCCCGGCCCAGCTCCTCGACCAGACGGGTCCGGGTGAAGGCCTCGCCCGGACGGCCGGCGAAGATCCGCATCAGATGGCTCTCGGTCGCCGTCAGCCGCACCAGCGCATCGCCCTGCCACATCTCGCCCCGCTCGATATCGTAGCGCACGGGGCCAAGATGCAGGACCTTGGGCACCACGACCGTTGGTTCGGCCGGGGGGGCGCGGCGCAGGATCGCGTTGATCCGCAGCAGCAACTCGCGCGGCTCGAAGGGTTTGGGCAGGTAGTCATCCGCCCCGGCCTCAAGTCCGGCGATCCTGTCCTGCGCCTCGCCCCGGGCTGTCAGCAGCAGGATCGGCACCGAGGTCTTGCCCCGCAAGTCGCGGCAGAGCGAGATCCCGTCCTCGCCCGGCATCATCACATCGACGATCAGCAGATCGAACTCCAGCCCGGCAAGAAGCCTGCGCGCATGCGCGGCATCGCGCCCGGTCGTCACCAGAAAGCCTGCGCGCGCAAGAAACTTCTGAAGCAGGGTCCGGATGCGCTCGTCGTCATCGACGACCAGTAGATGTGGGGCCTCCATTCCGTCAGCGCCCCTTTCCGTCGCGCAGTCCCTCGTACTGGCGGCGGATATCGTCATCCATCATCGCCTCGAGCACCTTGCGAAAGCCCGCCACCGCCTCGGACCCGGCAGCCCGATATGCCGCCCGCATCCTGTCGCGCTGGGCATCCGAAAGCGACCGTTCAAGCGCCTCGCCAGCGGACGTCAGGAACAGGTGCCGCTCGCGCTTGTCCACCCGGCCCACTTCCGAGCGGACAAGGCCGTCTTCCATCAGGCTGCGCAGCACCCGGTTGAGCGACTGCTTGGTGACGCCCAGGATCGACAACAGGTTGTTGACCGTGGTGCCCGGGCTACGGTTGACGAAATGCAGCGCACGGTGATGCGCGCGGCCATAGCCCTTTTCATGCAGGATCCGGTCGGGATCGGCCGTGAAGCCGCGATAGGCAAAGAACATTGCCTCGATCCCCTTGCGAAGTTGTTCGTCGGTCAGGAAAAGAAGCGCCTCGCCGCTTTGCGATGCTGGTCCGTCGGCCATGATCGGGATCCTCCCCTCGGGACGACAATATGTCAGCCTTGTTGACATTCCAAGACTCAACTGCTAGCGAACCCTCGATTTCGCGCAACATTGTGTCCAAAGCTGACATTTCCGCGAAACGAATGCAAATCCGGAGGAGGATTCCATGGCAGGCGCTTACGATGATCGGGACGGCAAGATCTGGATGGACGGGGCGCTGGTGGAATGGCGCGATGCCAAGGTCCATATTCTGACCCATGCCATGCATTATGCGTCAAGCGTGTTCGAGGGCGAACGTTGCTACAATGGCCGCATCTTCAAGTCGCGCGAACATTCCGAGCGTCTGCATTTCTCGGCCAGCTGCCTCGATTTCGAGATCCCCTATTCGGTCGATGAACTCGAGGCCGGGAAAGCCGCGGTCCTGGCGGCCAACGGCCTGACCGACGCCTATGTCCGCGCCATCGCATGGCGCGGCGCGGGCGAGGATATGGGTGTGTCCGCCCGCCGCAATCCGGTGCGCACGGCCATCGCCGTCTGGGGCTGGGGCAATTACTATGGCGATGCCAAGACCAAGGGCGCCAAGCTCGACATTGCCCGCTGGAAACGCCCCTCGCCCGAGACGATCCCGCATCAGGCCAAGGCAGCGGGCCTTTACATGATCTGCACCATGTCCAAGCACGAGGCCGAGGCCAAGGGCTGTTCCGACGCGATGATGTTCGACTATCGCGGCTATATCGCCGAGGCGACGGGGGCCAACATCTTCTTCGTCAAGGATGGCGAGGTGCATACGCCCAAGCCGGACTGCTTCCTCAACGGTATCACCCGGCAGACGGTCGTGGGCATGCTGCGCGACATGCAGATCAAGGTCCACGAACGTCACATCATGCCGGATGAGCTTGAAAGCTTCGAACAGTGCTGGCTGACCGGCACCGCCGCCGAGGTGACGCCGGTGGGCCAGATCGGCGACTACAATTTTGAGGTGGGCAAGCTGACACTTGACGTGGCCGAAGCCTATGAAAGGCTGGTCCGGGCCTGACCGGACCGGCTGCGGGTCCGGTCGCCACCGAAGCACAGATCCGGCCCGGCAAGGACGCTTGCCGGACCGGAAACGGCAAGGACTGACGCGAGTGGGTGCAATCGGCATCGGGAACGTGCACAATGGTTCCCGACACGCGCGCCCGAAACCTGGCCGTGTCGCCAACAGATGCGAACCGAACCGGACCTGAACGATGACCCAACCGCGTGGGGCAAGTACCCGAAACGACCGCAAGGCCAACGCCGAACGGCGCAGGCGGCAATTGCTGGATGCGGCGCGCCGGTCGATCCTGCGTCATGGGCTGGCCCGCACGACGCTTGCGACGGTTGCCGAAGAGGCCGGGCTGTCGCAGGGCATCGCCGTATTCTACTTCAAGTCCAAGGCCGGCCTTCTGACCGAGACGCTGCGCGATCTGCATGAAGGCTACCAGGCCCACTGGATCCGCGCCCTCGACGCGGCAGGCCCGTCGCCGCGTGACCGCATCACCGCCCTGATCGACGCCGATTTCGCGCCCGAGGCCTGCGGGCCCGAGGTCCTGCCGCTCTGGTTCGCCTTCTGGGGCGAGTCGCAGTTTTCAAGCACCTATGCCGAGGTCGATGCCGAATATGATGTATACAGGCGGGCTGTGCATGCCCGGATCTGGGCCGAACTTCTGCCCCATCGCAGCCCCGAGGCGGTCGTCGAACTTGCCGAATGGGTCGAGATGCTGATCGACGGCTACTGGCACCGGCTGCAACTTTCGGCGGGACGGCAGGACACGGCGCATGCCCGTGCCGCGACATGGTCCTGTCTTGTGCGGCTGGTGCCCGAGTTGGATCACCCCGGCTTTTGCGGACAGGCCAGCGCAGAGATGCGCGACCTGTCCGGCCAGGCCCGCCGATCAAACCCCGTCAAGTAACGGGTGGCGTTTGATCGACGTTTTGGTGCAGGTTGACCAAGGGGAGGGACCTGACCATGACTGACGAGGTCGATGTCATCGTGGTGGGGGCCGGGGTCGCCGGCCTGTCCGCCGCGACGGAACTGGGTCGGCTGGGGCTGACCTGCGCTGTGATCGAGGCGGCTGACCGCATCGGCGGCCGGGCCCACACCCGGGAGATCGCCCCCGGCGTCTGGTTCGATCTTGGCTGTGCCTGGCTGGTCGATGGCGAGGCCAATCCCTTCACCCGGATCGCCGACAGGCTTGGCATCCCGCTGGTGCGCGACAGGAAGGCCGATTTCACCCTTGCCCGGCATCGCTTTCACCGCAACGGCGCGGCGCTGTCGCCCGAGGATCGCCGTGCCTGCCTTGCCTATTTCGACGCCTGCGAACGCGCCATCGCGCAGGCCGCCGATGCCGGCCGCGATATCGCGGTGGCGCAGGTCGTGGACACCGACACCCCCTTCGCGACGCCCTTCAAGGGCTATCTCGGCGCGGCCTGGGGGCAGGATATCGACCTGATCTCGACCGTCGATTACGCCTCGTCCGAGGGCAGCAACGATTATCGCCTGCTGTCGGGCCTGGGCAATCTGGTGGCGACCTGGGCAAAAGGCATCGACGTCCGGCTGAATGCGCCTGCGCGCCGGATCGACTGGTCGGGTGGCGGACCGGGCAAGGCGGTCACGGTGGAAACCCCGCAAGGCACGCTGGCGGGGCGGCACGTGCTGATCACCGTCTCGACCGGCCTGCTGGCGTCGGGCGAGATAAGCTTCACCCCCGATCTGCCCGACTGGAAGCTGGCCGCCGTCGAGGGGCTTCCGATGGGAACCGAGAACAAGGTCGGCCTGCATTTTGACCGCGATGTCTTTGGCCCCGAGGGGCGGGCCTATTACACCTCATGGGCCGATGGCGCGGTCCCGGCCAAGGTCGATGCCGGGGTCGTCGGGCAGGACATGGCCGTCGTCCTGTTCGGCGGGCGCCACGCCGTCGCACTCGAACAGGAGGGTCCCGCGGCGCTGGGCGCCTTCGCGCTGGATCGCGTGGCCGACATCTTCGGGGCCAACATCCGCCGCCACCTGACCCGCGCCTTCCCCACTGCCTGGAGCACCGATCGCTGGACCCTTGGATCATGGTCCTGCGCGGCCCCCGGTCAGGCGCATCAGCGCGCAGCCCTTGCCCGCCCCGTCGACGAGCGCCTGTTCTTTGCCGGCGAGGCGACAAGTATCGGCGGGCAGGGCACCTGTCATGGTGCCTTCGCCACGGGTGTCCGCGCCGCGCAAGAAATCGCCTCGCTTCGGCAGGACGGGCGTGACGCGGCCCCCCCGGCGGCCGCCGTGCCAGAGGACGGCCGCCCCGGCTAGATCGGCAGCGCAGTCGTCTGCCGCACGGTCCTGAGCGCAAAGGACGACTGGATCTGTGCGATCCCCGGAAGCGTGGCCAGCGCGCGCCGGTGGATGCGGGCAAAATCCTCGGTGTCGCGGGCCACGACCTTGAGCAGATAGTCCGCCGATCCAGCCATCAGGTGGCATTCCAGCACTTCCGGCACGCGCGAGACCGCCTTCTCGAATGCGTCAAGCACCTCGTCCGCCTGACCGCTCAGCGTGATCTCGACGAAGACGGTGGTCTGCCTGCCCAGCTTGCGCGGGTCGAGCAAGGCGACATAGCCACTGATGTATCCTGTCGCCTCGAGGCGCTGCACGCGGCGGTGACAGGCGGATTGCGACAGATGCACCTCCTCGGACAGTTCGGCATTCGAGATGCGCCCCCGCTTCTGCAGCGTCTCGAGGATGCGCCGGTCGATGCTGTCAAGTTCCATTCGTGCAAGATTCCTTCGTCGTCCATGCCGATGCGCCGATTTATCTTGCGTAATTTATCAGGATGTCCGGAAAGATTCACGGGAATTTGCGGCACCTCCGCGCAATCCTGTTGGTCAGAGACGGAGGACCCGCGATGAAGATCGGATGCCCGAAGGAAATCAAGCCGCAGGAATATCGCGTGGGCCTGACGCCTGACGCCTCTCGCGAGGTCGTGGCGCGTGGTCATCAGGCACTGGTCGAAGCCGGCGCGGGCCTTGGCGCGGGCTACACCGATGCCGATTACCAGGCCGCAGGTGCAACCATCCTCGCCACCGCCGACGAGGTTTTCGCCGCCGCCGACCTGGTCGTCAAGGTGAAGGAGCCGCAGGCCACCGAGCGGGCGCGGCTGCGCGAGGGGCAGGTGCTCTTCACCTATCTCCACCTCGCGCCCGATCCCGACCAGACCCGCGACCTTCTGGCAAGCGGCGCGACCTGCATCGCCTACGAGACGGTGACCGATGCCACGGGCGGGCTGCCGCTTCTTGCGCCGATGTCCGAGGTTGCGGGCCGCCTCGCGCCACAGGTCGGGGCCTGGGCGCTGCAGAAGGCCAATGGCGGGCGTGGCGTGCTTCTGGGTGGGGTGCCGGGGGTTCCGCCGGCGCGGGTTCTGGTCATCGGCGGCGGTGTCGTGGGCACCCATGCGGCGCGGGTCGCAGCCGGGATGGGGGCCGAGGTGACGGTGCTTGACCGTTCCCTGCCGCGTCTGCGCCAACTGGACGAGGCATTCGGCGGCGCGCTCCGCACGGGCTATTCAAGCGCGGGAATGCTGGCCGACCATCTGGCCGAAGCCGATCTCGTGGTGGGTGCGGTCCTGATCCCCGGTGCCGCCGCGCCCAAGCTGGTGCGCCGCGTTGATCTTGCCCGGATGAAGCCCGGCGCGGTGCTGGTGGATGTCGCCATCGACCAGGGTGGCTGTTTCGAAACCTCGCGCCCCACCACCCATCACGACCCGATCTACGAGGTCGATGGCATCGTGCATTACTGCGTGGCCAACATGCCCGGCGCGGTGGCCCGCACCTCGACCTGGGCGCTCGGCCATGCAACGCTGCCCTTCCTTCTGGCACTGGCCGACAAGGGCTGGCGCCGCGCCTGCGCGGAAGATCCGCATCTGCGCGCCGGTCTCAATGTCCATGCAGGCCGGCTGACCAATCTGCAGGTGGGCGAGGCGCTGGGCCTTGCCGCCATGGCCCCTGAAGATGCGCTGACCTGACCCTGCCTGGCCGGCTGCGCTGCAGCCTCGCTTAGCCGCGCCCCGTGCCGCGCCCCCTGCGGTCAAACTATCCGCCATCCCCGCAGCTGCAACCCCGCAAGACCTTCATCCTTTCGCTTTGGTCGAAATACTCCGGGGGGAGGGCCAAAGGCCCGGGGGGCAGCGCCCCCCTGACACCGCAGGGGCGCAGTCGGGGGCTTTCGTCCGGCCTGTCACCCTCTATGTTGACGTGCGAATGTCCAGGCAAGGAACCGTCATGCCCGCCGATCTGTCCGGTTTTCCGATCACCCGCCGCTGGCCCCCCGCCGATCCCGGGGTGATCCAGCTCTATTCCTACCCCACGCCGAACGGCGTCAAGGTTTCGGCCGCGCTCGAGGAACTTGGCCTGCCCTACGAGCCGCATCTGGTCACCCTCGCCGATGCCGATGTCAAAAGCCCGGAATTCCTCTCGCTCAACCCGAACAACAAGATCCCCGCCATCATCGACCCGAACGGGCCGGATGGCGAACCGATCGGCCTGTTCGAAAGCGGCGCGATCCTGATCTATCTGGCGGAAAAGACCGGCCGTCTGATCGGCCGCACACCGGCCGAGAAGTACCGCGTCATCCAGTGGGTGATGTTCCAGATGGGCGGGGTTGGCCCGATGTTCGGGCAGTTGGGCTTCTTCGTGAAATTCGCCGGAGCCGAGATCGCCGACCCCCGCCCGCGCGAGCGCTACATCAACGAGGCCCGCCGCCTGCTGGGCGTGATCGAGGGGCAGCTTGACGGCAAGGACTGGATCGCGGGCGATTTCTCGATCGCCGATCTGGCACTCGCACCCTGGATCAACGGGCTTGACTACTACGGCGCAAGGCCGATGGTCGGCTGGGACGATCTGAAGCACGTCCCCGCCTATGTCGAACGTTTCTACGCCCGGCCGGCCGTCGACAAGGCCAGGAGCATTCCCGGCTAGGGTGGGCACCGACAGGCCTATGGGCAAGCCTGCGCGCCCGCGCTAATGGGGGACATGCCACTTGCCTTCGACAGCCTGCCCGCGCTTCTGGCGCATGGGTTCGACACGCTGATCGACGTGCGCTCGCCCGCCGAACATGCCGAGGACCACATCCCCGGCGCGCTCAACCTGCCCGCGCTTTCGAACGATGAGCGCGCCCGCGTCGGCACCATCTACAAGCAGATTGGCGCCTTCGAGGCACGCCGGATCGGTGCCGCGCTTGTCGCGCGCAATGTGGCGGCCCATCTCGAAGGGCCGCTTGCCGACAAGTCGGGCCCCTGGCGGCCGCTGGTCTATTGCTGGCGCGGCGGGCAGCGATCCGGATCCGTCGCGACGATCCTGACGCAGGTCGGCTGGCGGGCCGAGACGATCACCGGCGGCTATCAGGCCTTCCGGCGGCTGGTACATGCCGCCCTCTACGGGGCACCGCTGGACCATCGGGTGATCCTGCTTGACGGCAATACCGGCACCGCCAAGACCGAGGTTCTGCAGCGTCTGGCCAGGCATGGCATCCAGGTGATTGACCTCGAGGGTCTTGCCCGACATCGCGGCTCGCTTCTGGGTGCCCGCCGCGACGGACAGCCCGCGCAGAAGGCCTTCGAGACACGCATTGCCGCGGCGATTGCGGGTCTCGACCCTGACCGTGCGGTCGTGATCGAGGCGGAAAGCAGCCGGATCGGCCGGCTGATCGTGCCGCCTGCGCTCTGGGCTGCGATGTGCCGGGCCGGGCGGATCGAACTGACCGCTCCGGTTCCGGCGCGGGCCAGCTATCTGGCGCAGGGCTATGGCGATGTCGCGTCGGATCGCGCGTGGCTGTTGGCCCGTCTGGATGCGCTCCGGACGTTGCGGGGCCATGCGGTGGTGGACCGCTGGCAGGCCCTTGTCGCCGCGGGCGAGGATGCGGCGCTGGCCGAGGCGCTGATCACGCAACATTACGACCCGGCTTATGACTGCGCACGCCGGACCCATGACCGGCCGGTTCTGGCCCGGATCGGTGCCACCTTGCTTGACCGCGCCGGGATCGACGCGCTGACTGCGGATGTCGCCCGCATCGTCACCCAAGCCTGAGGCCCGCACCCTCGACCATCCGGCCGATGATCGCTGCCTGATGGCCCGTCGCGCAGAGCCGCGCAAGCAGGGCTGCGGCCCGGTGTTCGGGAACCGCAGCCAGAAGCCCGCCGCAGGTCTGCGGATCGAACAGAAGCTCTGCCCGCGTCCCCCCGGTTTCGCCCGCGATCGGCCCGACGGCCGCACGGTTCTCGGGCCAGAGGCTGGACCGGACGCCCCGTTCGGCCAGATCCAGCGCCCCCGGCAGGAGGGGGATTGCGGCCAGGTCCAGCTCCGCGCCCAGACCCGAGGCATCGGCCATTCCCGCAAGATGACCGGCAAGTCCGAAGCCCGTCACATCGGTCATCGCATGGGCGACGGTGGCCAGAAGGCGCGCGGCCTCGGTCTGGGGGCGGGTCATCGTGGCGTGGCAGGCGATCACATCCCCCGCCCGCGCAAGCCCGCGCATCTCGGCCGCAAGAACGACGCCCGTCCCGATCGGCTTGGTCAGGATCAGCACGTCGCCCGCCGTCGCACCGGCAAGCGTGATCGGCGGCCCCTCGCAAAGGCCCGTCAGGGTGAAGCCGATGGTCATCTCGGGCCCCTGCGCCGAATGCCCCCCGGCGATGGCGCCTCCGGCGGCGGTGATCACCTCCTCGGCCGTCGCCATGATCTCGGCCATGGTGCGGGCCTGCAGCGCAGGCGACAGCGGCGGCAGCGTCAGGCTGACCAGTGCGGCCTGCGGCTCGGCCCCCATCGCCCAGATATCGCCCAGCGCATGGACCGCCGCGATGCGGGTCATCAGGACCGGATCCTCGGTCACGCTGCGCAGGTGATCGGTGGTGATGACCTGACGCACCCCCCCGGTCAGCAGGATCGCCGCATCCTCGCCCGCGGGCCGGAGCACATCGGCCCGAGGTGCCGACAGGCCCGCAAGCCCCGCCTGAAGCGCGCGCCTGCCCAGCTTGGCCCCGCAGCCCCCGCAGGGCGGAACATCGCCCATCGCCTCGGCCACGCCCTGCGCCACGGTCAGCGGGACCTCGGGCGGTGCCATCGGGGGCAGATTTCCAAGTTTGTCGACAAAGACCCGGTCGATCCGGTCCTTGACCCGCCAGAACGCCGCGCCGCCTTGCACCCGCCCCCATTTCACCGCCATCGCGCGGCGCCCGCCAAGCGACACCAGCTTCAGGTAATCGCGCTGGGGCCGATAGGGCCGAAGCTGCCCGCCCGACAGCCGCGCGACCAGATTGTCGTAAAGGACCGGGGCCTGCCGCACGGCAAAGACGCCCGCCTTGGGGCGCGGGCTTGCCGCCATATGCGCGCAATCTCCGGCGGCAAAGACGCCCTCGTCCGTGCTTTGCAGGAAGGCGTTCACCGTGACGAAACCGTCACTCAGCCCCAGGCCGGTCCTGGCAAGCCAGTCCTGCGGCCGTGCGCCCGCGGCGCCGACTGTCAGGCGGGACGGCAGTTCGCTTCCGTCCGACAGCATCACCCGGTCGGCCAGGAGCTGTGTCACCGTCACGCCCTCGACAAGCGTGATCCCAAGCGCCGCCATCTCCCGAAGCAGCAGCGCCCGCGCACCATCCCCCAGCCCGGTCAGCGCGCGGTCCCGTTCGACGATCGTCACCTGTCCCCCGCGCGGCTTCAACGCATGGGCCATCGCCATCGCCAGTTCGGCCCCGGCCACGCCACCCCCGATCACAACGGCAAGGGGCGGCGCATCGCCGTCGCGAAACGCGCTCCATCGGTCGGCGAAGCGGCCCAGCGGCTTGGCCGCCACGCCATGGTCGGCAAAGCCAGGCAGATCGGGCAGGTCCGACGTCACCCCGATGTCAAGCGAGGCCACGTCGAAGACCACCGGTGGCCGGCCCGGCACGGTCACCCGGCGCGCGGCAAGATCGATCCCGGTCGCAGGCTCGACGATCAGCCGCGCCCCGGCGAAACGGGCAAGCCGCACAAGGTCGATGTCCAGATCATCCCGTCCGTAATGTCCGGCGACAAAGCCCGGCAGCATCCCCGAATAGGCGGCGGTGGGCGACGGGTCGATCACCGTCAGCCGCGTCCCCGGCAAGGGCCGCATGCCCCACATCCGCAGGATCAGGGCATGCGTATGGCCGCCGCCGATCAGCACAAGGTCCTGGGCAAGGGGAAGGGTCTGCATCTGGCTTTCCTAGCCGCAGAAGCCGCCCGGGGCCATGGGCAGTCGGCGCGCCGCCGCCGTCATGGGGCCAGCCAGTGGCCCGTCCAGTCATCGGCCCGCGCAAAGACGGCACGGCGATGGGATGTGCCAAGATGCAGGAGATCCATCCGCGCGATGCCAAGGCGCAGGACAGCGAACGCGGCGGGATCGGTTCCGGGGCGATAGTCCAGCGCAGCCGGAATCGGCTGGCCGGGTGCAGGGTCCGAGCCGTAGCTGATGCGCGAGGCAGCCGGGACGCGGCCCCATTGGGACGCGACCTCCTCTCCGGTCAGGATCACGACGTTTGCCGCGATCCGGATCTGCAGCCGGGCGCGATCATCCCAGACATGCAGTGCGACGCGTGGATCGGCGGCGATCTGCGCTGCCTTCGGGCTGCGCAGATCCGTGTGGATCTCGAGCGTTCCCGCCTGTGGATCGGCCGCGCGCAGCACGACCGTCCGCAGCTCGGGCGCGCCGTCGGGCCCGGCTGTGGCCAGCGTCGGGTGGCGCGCCGCAGCATGCCGGTCGGCCACACCACGCACAAGGCGCGTCCAGGCAAGCGCGTGGAAGGCCGGCAGGGTTTCGGGGTGATCACTCATGGCCCGTCATCTCAAGGTAACCGCGCCCCTGATGGCTGCCCGTCAGGGTGACCGGCCCCTCCCAATAGGGAATGCTCACATCCATCCAGCTTTGCGCATTCAGCGCCGTGACCGTCGCGTCCAGCACCTTGTCGGGAAGCAGCACCTGCCAGACAACCGGCACGTCGCGCCCGGCCACGCGCTCGGTGCGGACAGGGCGGGCGGTGAAGGCGCCGTCGGGGAAGGTCTCGGTGCGCCCGTCGGGATGGATCCAGGTGGCCTGGGTGAAGGCCGTGCCGTCGCGCTGGCGCAAGAGGAACCCCATCATCCGCTCGCCCGTATCGAACTGGAGCGAGAACCAGTCCCAGCCGGTCTGATCCTCGGACAGGGGCTGCGACGACCATTCCCGGTCAAGCCAGGCAGTGCCGGTCACAGAGACCTCGCCCTCTGGCAGGGTCAGCATGCCTTCTGCGGCAAAGAATGGTTGCGAGTAATAGTAGGAAGCCTGTCCATCAGCGGATTTGACCGAAAATCCGCCCTCGCCATGAAAGATCAGCGGGCCATTGGCCTGAAGTCGAAGGTCATAGGCGAAGTCGGTCCCGGTTGCCCGCAGCCGCAGCCGGTCAAAATCCGGCCCGGCCATTTCCCAGTCGTCGATCCAGGCGCGGAATGGATCGGCCTCGACCCCGGCCTGCCCGATGCCGCCGCGCGCCAGACGCTCGGCCACGAAATGCGCGTCCTGCGTGGTGA
>JAFIEN010000250.1 GCA_020832515.1 Rubellimicrobium sp.
CCCATCACGAAACGCAAGACCGCCAAGCAGTCCGATACGGGGGCGGCGGCGGATTTCATCGGCGGCTATTCGATCGAGGTGATGCCGCGCACCGCCGAGAAGATCGAGGATTTCCGCGCCATCCTGCCCCCCGGGACGCGTGTCTACATCGCCCATATCGAGGGCACGCCGATCGAGGACATGGTCGCCACCGCCGCACGCATCGCGGGCGAGGGCTTTCCCGTCATGCCGCATTTCCCCGCGCGGATCATCCGCGACAAGGCCGAGCTTGCCGACTGGATCGCCCGCTACCAGGGCGAGGCCGGCGTGACGCAAGCCCTGCTTCTGGGCGGTGGCGTCAAGGTTCCGGCCGGGGATTTCCACGCCTCGATGCAGCTGATCGAGTCGGGGTTGTTCGACGCCGCAGGCTTCACCCGGCTGCATGTGGCGGGCCACCCCGAGGGCAACCGCGACATCGACACCGACGGCGGCGAGCGCATCGTGATGGAGGCGCTGCGCTGGAAGCAGGATTTCGCAAGCCGCACCGATGCGGCCATGGCGATCACCACGCAGTTTGCCTTCGAGGCGGGCCCGGTGATAGACTGGGCCGCCCGCGTCAAGGCGGCGGGCGTTGACCTGCCCATCCATATCGGCATCGCCGGCCCGGCAAAGCTTCAGACGCTGATCAAGTTCGCCATGGCCTGCGGCGTCGGCCCCTCGGTGCGTGTGCTGCAAAAGCGGGCGATGGATGTGACCAAGCTGCTTTTGCCCTATGAGCCGGCCGAGGTTCTGGCAGGACTTGCCGCGCACAAGGTCGCACATCCCGATTTCGCGATCGAGCAGGTGCATTTCTTCCCGCTGGGCGGTATCAAGGCCACCGCAACATGGGCGGCCGAGAACGGCACGCCTGCAACACGCCCTGCAGTGATCAACGGATAGTCCATGACCCGCACCATCGTCGAATCGAAAACGAAGACCGTCATCATCGGCTTCGATCAGCCCTTCTGCGTCATCGGAGAGCGGATCAACCCCACGGGCCGCAAGAAGCTGGCCGCCGAGCTTGAGGCCGGGGACTTTGCGACCGTCGAGGCAGATGCCATCGCGCAGGTCGCTGCGGGGGCGACGGTGCTCGACATCAACTCGGGTGCCGTCTTCACCAACAAGATGGCCGAGGATGCACGTTACGCCGACAACAACTTTGTCGAACCGCCCCTGATGCGCGACCTGATCGCCCGCGTGCAAAGCATCGTCGATGTGCCGCTGTGCATCGACAGCTCGGTCCCCGGCGCGCTTCAGGCCGGGCTTGAGGCCTGCGAGGGGCGGCCCCTTCTGAACTCGGTCACGGGGGAAGAAGAGCGGCTCGAGACGGTCCTGCCGCTGGTCAAGAAATACAACGTGCCGGTGGTGGCGATCTCGAACGACGACACGGGCATTTCCGAAGACCCCGAGGTGCGCTTCGCGGTGGCAAAGAAGATCGTCGAACGTGCCGCGGATTTCGGCATCCCGGCGCATGACATCGTGGTCGATCCGCTGGTCATGCCCATCGGCGCGATGGGCACGGCCGGCCTGCAGGTCTTCACCCTTGTCCGCCGCCTGCGCGAGGAACTGGGCGTCAACACGACCTGCGGTGCCTCGAACATTTCCTTCGGTCTGCCGAACCGGCACGGGATCAACAATGCCTTCCTGCCGATGGCGATCGCCAGCGGCATGACCAGCGCGATCATGAACCCGGTGGCCCTGCCCATCGGGCCTACGAAGATCGCCGAGAAGCGGGCCGAGGTCGAGGCGGCGGGGATCATGCTTCCGCCCGACATGGACGACGAGGCCTTCTGCCAGCTGTTCGGCCTTGGTTCGACCAGGCCCAAGGCCGGGGGCGAGATGCAGGCCATCCGGGCCGCGAATTTCCTGATGAACACCGATCCGTCGGGTGGCGAGTGGATCCGCTTCAATCGCGCGCCCGTGGCCGAGGGCGAAGGCCGCGCCAGAACCGGGCGGCGCAAGCGGGCCTGAGCCTGTGACGCAGAGGGTGGGGAGCACGGGCTTTGCCCACCCCACGAGAATGGGTGTGGCCGGTTATTCGGCCGCCGCCTTCATGCGGAAGCCCTTGTCGATCATGTCGGCAGGCACCACCGGGTAATCGCCGGTGAAGCAGGCGTCGCAATATTGCGGCTGCGCGGGATCGCGGCCGCCCGCCTCGCCGACCGCGCGATAAAGACCGTCGATCGAGATGAAGCGAAGACTGTCCACCCCCAGAAGCTTGCGCATTTCCTCTTCCGTCATGGTCGCGGCCAGCAGCTTTTCGCGCTGCGGCGTGTCGACCCCGTAGAAACAGGGCCAGGCCGTCGGCGGCGAGGCGATGCGGAAATGCACCTCTGCCGCGCCGGCATCAAGGATCATATCCTTGATCTTGCGGCTCGTGGTGCCGCGCACGACGGAATCGTCGACCAGCACCACGCGCTTGCCCCGGATCAGCGCCCGGTTGACGTTCAGCTTCAGCCGCACGCCCATGTTGCGGATCTGCTCGGTCGGCTCGATGAAGGTGCGGCCCATGTACTGGTTGCGGATGATCCCCATCGCATAGGGAATGCCCGATTCCCGCGAATAGCCGATGGCACCCGGCGTGCCGCCATCGGGAACGGGACAGACGAGGTCCGCCTCGACCGGGGCTTCCTTGGCCAGCTCCCGCCCGATCGCCTCGCGCGTCTCATAGACGGACCGGCCGCCCAGCGTGCTGTCGGGGCGACTGAAATAGACATGTTCGAAGATGCAGAAGCGCGGCTTGCGGCTTCGGAAGGGGAAATGGCTTTCCAGCCCCTTCTCGGCGCTGATCACCACCATCTCGCCCGGCGCGACCTCGCGTTCAAGCTCCGCGCCGATGATGTCAAGCGCGCAGGTCTCGGAGGCCAGCACCCAGCCATCGCCCACCCGGCCCAGCACCAGCGGACGCACGCCAAGCGGATCGCGGCAGCCGATCAGCTTGGTCCGGGTCATGGCAACGATGGAAAACGCCCCGTCCACCTTGCGCAAGGCCTCTTCCATCCGGTCGGGGATCGACCGGCCCATCGAGCGGGCCATCAGATGGATGATGCATTCCGTGTCGGACGAGGACTGGAAGATCGACCCCCGCTCGATCAGTTCGCGTCGCAGCGACACCGCATTGGTGATATTGCCGTTATGCGCGATGGCGGCCCCGCCCATGGCGAATTCGCCGAAGAAGGGCTGCACGTCGCGGATCGCCGTCTGGCCCTTGCCGCCGGCCGTGGAATAGCGCACATGGCCGATCCCGATGGGGCCGGGCAGGGTCTGCATCACCTCGTGGCTGGTGAAATTGTCACGCACAAGGCCCATGCGGCGGGCCGAGTGAAAGCCCGTCTCGGGGTCATGGGTGACGATGCCGCCGGCCTCTTGCCCGCGGTGCTGCAGGGCGTGCAGGCCCAGCGCGATGAAATTGGCCGCATCGGTGACGCCGACCACGCCGAACACGCCGCATTCCTCGTGCAGCTTGTCGTCGTCAAGGTCGTGGCTCTCGGCGTCGAAAGGATGGGCAGGAAAGCGCGACGGGCCTTGGTCTGTGCAGGACAAGGGGCAGCTCCGAATCCGGTCTCGGGATTTGCGCCTGTGTAGCCGTTCGGGAAGGGGCTGTCACGAACCTATCACATCCGGGTCCGCCGGGTTGCACCCGGCGGCATGGAGGTCGTTTGGTCAGCCTGCGCAATTGGCAACAAGGCGTTCGTATTGCTGGGTGACCCATCCCAGCGCCTGTTCGGGATCCTGTTCCTCGATCGTACCCGTCATTCGGGAAAAGACCGCCGCCGCGCGGCTGTCCTCGACCATCGGGATGGATTGCGCGGAAAGGACCGTCTCGTAGACGAAGAAGGCGATCCCCACCAGAAGGATGCCCCGAAGCACGCCGAACAGAAAGCCCAGGCCCTGGTCCAGACCGCCCAGAACCGAGCGCTGCACGACCGAGGAAAAGAGCGGAGTGAAGATCGAGAACACCACCAGCGCCAGCGCAAAGACCGCAGCGAATGCCGCGATCAGCGCCAGTTCGCACGATCCGCCGATGAAATCGCCGATCACAGGCAGGCCGGTAATCAGCGGCCGCACCGTATTTGCAAACAGAAAGGCCAGCACGGCCGCGGCGATCCAGCCAAGGATCGCCAGAGATTCCCGCACGAAGCCCCGCGAATAGGCGAGAAGCGCCGACAGGACGATGATGACGGCCACAACCCCGTCGATGATGGTGAAGCCTTCCATACCCTATCCCTGCTCCCGGCCTTGTGGCGCTATACCGAAGATGTCTTCGGCAAAGCCTGCAAGATCGCCGGTTTCCCTCAAACTCATCACGGCAGCTGCCGGACGCTTTTGCGCCTTCGGCAGGATCGCCGAGGTGAAACCAAGTTTCTGTGCCTCTTTCAACCGGTTTTCCGTTTGCGACACCGGACGCAGCGCACCCGACAGGCTGATCTCGCCGAAAATGACACAGGTGGGCTCGAGCGCGCGGTCCATCCGGGCGGAAACCAGCGCCGCCGCCACGGCCAGATCGGCGGCCGGCTCCGTGATCCGCAAGCCCCCCGCGACGTTCAGATAGACATCCATACCGGCGAAACCGATCCCCACCCGCGCGTCCAGCACGGCAAGGATCATCGCCAGCCGCCCGCCATCCCAGCCCACGACCGACCGCCGCGCCTGACCCGAGGGCGCGGGGGCGACCAGCGCCTGAAACTCGCACAGGATCGGCCGCGTCCCCTCGATCCCCGCAAAGACGGCCGAGCCGGGGGCAGGGGTCCCGCGTTCGGACAGGAACAGGGCCGAGGGGTTGCGCACTTCGGCCAGCCCCTTGCCCGTCATCTCGAACACGCCGATTTCATCGGCGGGGCCGAAGCGGTTCTTCACGGCGCGCAGGATGCGGAACTGGTGGCCTCGCTCGCCTTCGAAGTAGAGGACGCAGTCGACCATGTGTTCGATCACGCGGGGCCCGGCGATGGCGCCTTCCTTGGTGACATGGCCGACCATCACCACGCTGACACCGCGGCTTTTGGCAAAGGCCGTCAGTTCATGGGCGGCGGCGCGGACCTGGCTGACCGAACCGGGGGCCGCCTCGACATGGTCGGCCCACATCGTCTGGATCGAGTCGATCACGACAAGGTCGGGGCGCTCGGCCTCGAGCGTGGTCAGGATGTCGCGCAGGTTGGTTTCGGCGGCAAGCTTCACCGGGCTTTGCGTCAGGCCCAGACGCGCCGCGCGCATGCGGACCTGGGCCGTCGACTCCTCGCCCGTGACATAGACGACGTTCAGGCCGTTGCGCGCGAAACGCGCCGCCGCCTGCAGCAGAAGCGTGGATTTCCCGATCCCCGGATCGCCGCCCAGCAGGATCGCCGAGGCGGGTACAAGACCGCCGCCAAGGACCCGGTCAAGTTCTTCCACACCGGCCAGAGTGCGGGGCGGGGCCGCTTCCTCGGTGGCAAGATCGGTCAGGGTGACGGCCGCGCCGCGCTTGCGGCCAAGGCTTTTCGTGGTCGGGCCCGAGGACAGCGGGACCTCTTCAAGGATCGTGTTCCAGCCACCACAGGACTCGCACTGGCCCGACCAGCGCGGATGCGAGGCACCACAGGCGGAACAGACGAAGGTGCGGTCGCGAGCCATGAGGTGTTTTCGGCCAAAGCGCCGGCAAGGGCAATGGCCTGCCTGTCGGCTGTGCGTGGCCGCACTGGTCATTCGACCGGGGGCTGGCTATGTCCCTGGTCCGGAAAGACAGGTCAAGCCATGCGCCGATTGCAGCACACCAGCCAGAACCTAGACAACAGCCGCCTGAGCGGAATGCGCACGGTCCGCAAGGTCGCGCCCTATTTGTGGCCGAGGGGGCAGTTCTGGGTGAAGTGGCGCGTCGTGGTGGCCATGGTCATGCTGCTTGCGGCCAAGTTGATCGCGGTCTTCACCCCGGTCCTTTACAAATGGGCCGTCGATGCCCTTGCGGGCGATGCGCCGGGGCCGGCCCTGACGCTGGGCCTTGGTGCGGTGGGGATCACGGTCGCCTATGGCATGTCGCGCATCCTGACCGCCGCGTTCCAGCAGTTGCGCGACGTGGTCTTCACCCGCGTGGGCCAGCGCGCGCTGCGGGCTCTGGCGCTCGAGACGTTCCAGCATATCCACCGCCTGTCGATGCGCTACCACATCACGCGCAAGACAGGGGGCCTCAGCCGGATCATCGAACGCGGCGTGAAGGGGGTCGATTTCCTGCTGCGGTTCCTCCTGTTCTCGATCGGGCCGCTGATCCTTGAACTCGCGCTGACGCTTGCGGTGCTGTTCTGGCTGTTCGACGTGCGTTACATGCTGGTCGTCTTCGTGACGATCGCGCTTTACACTTGGTTCAC
>JAFIEN010000251.1 GCA_020832515.1 Rubellimicrobium sp.
CCGCGCGGCCCTTCCACTTGATCAGGCGCCCGCCCCGGATCACCGGGGGTTTCGCACGACCCGCCGCCGCACCGAAAGACGCGGTCGTAACCTGCTCCGTCGTCATGACATTCTGCCCGCCAAGAGGATGATTGAACTTCGTTGCATCACGACTACCGATCCGGCAAGTTGGAATGTGTGACGAAGCGCAACAATTCCGGCGAGGATGGCGCCAGCGCCATCGGGCTGGCCACACCCGGGATCACCTCGACATCGTGAAGCTTGGCCACCGTGCCATCGATCCGCGCGCGCACCGGCCGGACGATCTGGCAGGGATGGCGCGGCTGTCACCGCCGACGCTGCAACGACACCGCAACGCCCTGCGTCAGGCTGCCGGGCCAGAACCGACCGCCGGGAACACCCGTCACAGATGGTCGCAGGACGGGTCTGTCCGGGCGATCGGGGCTGACATGGAAGACGAAACAGCAGGCCCCCGGTCCGGGCCATCGGGGCCGGGGTCCGGCAAAAGGACCTTCGCCCGATGCAACGACAAGCGCAACGGCGCGGTCAGTTGTCCTTGACCAGAACTGGGCGGGTTCGTGGTTCGGGCGGGCGTCCGGGGTGCTGCGTGACGTTCGCGGGCACCCGCGACAAGCGGGATGCTGGCGGTCGTGCAGCCCATATCGGCAAGGAAGCCGACAAGGCCGACGATGGCCTTGAAATCGCGCAGCTCGAGAAGGCTTCGGCTGGTGACAAGCATGTTGTCGGAGCTGTCATCCGGGGCAACGGCCCGGTTGCGAAGAATGATGGCCCGGCTCTTGCTGCATCAACCCGGGTGATGGCCGCCGAAGCTCGGGCCGATCGGCGCGGGCAGCGCCATGGCATCGCCCCCTGACACAGCAAAGCGCCAGGCCGGGCGTGGGTCACTTGCCGGCCCGGTCCTCGAGTGCTGCCTGCCTGACCAGCCATTCGACAAAGGCGGTCACTTCGCTTTTCGGGTTCGTGGTCAGCGGCTCAAGCAGAAAGAACCCTTCCCCGATGGGCACATCCAGATCGAAGGGCGCGACAAGCCGCCCATCCCTTCTGTACGGCGCTTCAAGCGAGCGCCGCCCAAGGGCCACGCCAACCCCTTCGCAGGCCAGTGCATATGAGGTCAGCGAGGTATCGGTCTGAATGCCCTGCCCCGGATCGACACCCCCCGCCCGTGCCGCGGCAAGCCAGGTGCCCCAGCCCTCCTGATAGCCTTGCACATGCAACAGGCAGTGGGCGGCCAGATCATCCGGCCGGCGCAGCCGCAAGGCCAGGTCGGGCGTGCAAAGCGGCGTGATGACCTCGCGGGTCAGGCGATGGCTCTTTGCATCCGCGAAAGTGCCGGTGCCATACTGGATATCCAGATCGAACGCCGCTGCATCAAAGGGGTCGGCCCAGACGCTGGACAGGATCCGCAGGCGGATGGCGGGATGCCCCGCCACGAATTGCGGCAGGCGCGGCGACAGCCAGTTCACCGCAAAGGATACGGCACAGCGGATGGTCAGGAGATCACCCTGCGGGTGCCCGAACACCTCACGCGTGCCGCTGGCCAGCCTCTCCAGCGCATCTTGCACCTTCGGCAGGTAGGCTTCGCCCCATTTCGTCAGTTCAAGGCTTCTGGGATGGCGATGGAACAACTGATGCTGCAGCCGCAGTTCCAGCGATTTCACATGTTTCGACACGGCGGCCTGGGTCAGGTGCAGTTCCTGCCCGGCGGCCGTGAAGCTGAGCAGCCGGGCCGACACCTCGAAGGCGCGCAGCCATGTCAGGGGGGGAAGATCGCGGTACATGACAAGGCAAACCTGTCCATAACTTTTCATGCAGTCAAAGGCATCGAATACATCACTTGTGCAGGCCGGGCCAGCGCGCTGATATCCGCCGCAGGCAGGAGGGCTGCATGTTTTCGTTTCAACCAAATACCCGCATCAGACCTTCGCCGTTCTTCGAGGCCGCGTTGGCCGAAGGCATGACGACGGCCAATGTCTACAACCGCATGATCATGCCCACCTCATTTGGCGATCCCGAAGGCGAATACTGGCGGTTGATCAACGGTGTCTCGCAGTGGGATGTGGGGGTCGAACGTCAGGTGCAGCTGAAGGGGCCCGATGCGGCCCGGCTGGCGCAGAATCTGGCGGTGCGTGACCTGTCGACCTGCAAGGTCGGTCAGGGGAAGTATGTCGCGATCTGCGACCACCGGGGGACGATCTTCAACGACCCGATCCTGCTCAAGCTGGCCGATGACCTGTTCTGGCTCTCGATCGCCGACAGCGATGTCGCGCTTTGGGCCAGGGCCATCGCTGCCGAGCGCGGGCTGAATGTCGAGATCTGCGAACCCGACGTTTCGCCCATGGCGATCCAGGGCCCGAAGGCCGAGGATGTGGTCGCCCATGTGCTGGGCGACGGGGTGCGCGGGCTGAAATACTTCTGGTTCCGCGAGACCGAGATCGACGGCATTCCGGTGGCCGTGCAGCGCTCGGGCTGGTCGAAACAGGGCGGGTTCGAGATCTACCTGAGGGACGGCACCAAAGGCACGCAGCTTTGGAACACCTTCAAGGAGGCGGGCCAGCCATGGGGCATCGGCCCCGGCGCGCCTTCCACGCCTGAACGGGTCGAAAGCGGGCTGGTGTCGGTGGGCGGCGATACGGATGACGACACCAACCCTTTCGAGGTGCGGCTGGAGAAATTCGTCGACCTCCATGTCCCCGATGACACGATCGGCGTTCAGGCCCTGCGCCGGATCAAGGCCGAAGGGATCAGGCGTCACCAACTGGGGATCGTGCTGGAGGGCGACCGGCCCGCACCTTTGGGCGTCCGGCGCGAGGATGTGATGCTGAACGGCACCCGCATCGGCATGCTGACGAACTGCGTCTGGTCCTGGCGGATGCAGGCCAACATCGGCTTTGTGCTGATCGACGCCACGGTTCCGGTCGGCACCGAAGTCACGGTCGCGCGTGCCAGCGGGGTTACCCGGGGCAAGCTCGTCGACATTCCGTTCCTGTGATGCCGGGCCAGTCCCCCCTGATATCGGCCCATCCGCCCATTGCCTGGGGTCGCTGGCTGTTCTGGCTGGGCTTCTATGCCGCGATCCTGCTGGGTTGGGCGGGCCTGATGCAGATGACGGCCTCGCCGATGCCGGGCCTGACGGCGGCAGAGTATTGGGCTGCCCTCTGCATCTCGGCCGCAAATGCCGATCCCTGGACGCTGTTTGCCATGTGGGGCCTGATGTCGGCTGCTATGATGCTGCCGACCTTCGTGCCTGCGCTGAGGGTCTTTGGCGAGCTGGGATCGGTCCGGGCGACCAACGGCCAATCGATGGCTGCGCTGGCGCTGGGATATGGCGCGGTCTGGCTGGTGTTTTCCGCCCTCGCGGCGGCCCTGCAACTGGGCCTTTCCAAGGCCGGTGCGATGACCGGGGCCGGGCAGACCCTGTCGCCATCGGTGTCGGCGGGGCTGCTCTTTGCGGCAGGGGCCTATCAGTTCAGTTCCGCAAAGGAAGCCTGTCTGGCCAAGTGCCGCCATCCCCTGATGTTCTTCATGGAGCATTGGGCCCCGGGTCTGAAACGTGCCATGACCATGGGGGCGCGACTTGGCCTCTGGTGCGTCGGTTGCTGCTGGCTCTTGATGCTTCTTGGCCTGATCGGCGGGGCGATGAACCTGATGTGGATGGGCGCCGCCACACTGTTCATGGTTCTGGAAAAACTGCCCGAAATCGGGCGCTACCTGACCAGACCCCTTGGTGCCGCGCTTGTGATCGGCGCGGTTGCCCAGATCGTCACTGTTTTCTCATCGGGAGGATGAAGATGTCCAAGACCTTGCCGGAATGGCGCCTGAAAGGCGAATTGATCCTGAACTGCAACTGCACAGTGTTCTGCCCCTGCGTCGTGTCACTGGGCAAGCATCCCCCGACCGAAGGCTATTGTCAGGCGTGGATGGGCGTGCGCATCGACGAGGGGCATTTCGACGGCGAAAGCCTTGGCGGTCTGAACATCGGCATGGTGCTGGACATTCCGGGCAACATGGGGCGGGGCAACTGGAAGGCCGCCGCCTATATCGACGAACGGGCGTCCGACAAGGCCTATGACGGCTTGCACGATATCTTCTCGGGCAAGGTGCGCGGCACGACGGGTCTGTTCTCGATGCTGGTTTCCGAGTTTCTGGGCGCACAGCGCGCGCCGGTCCTGTTCGAGACCGAAGGCCGCAAGCGCCGGCTGATGGTGGGCAAGTTCATTCAGGGCGAGATCGAACCGATCGGCGGGCCCGATCCGGACAAGGAGGTGATGGTCACCAATACGGGCTACTGGATGGGCCCCGACATCACCATCGCCACGGCCAACAAGGGCAAGGTCCGGGCGCATGGCCGGGTCTGGGATTTCGACGGACGTTCCGCCGAGATCTGCCAGATCGACTGGCATGGCCCGACCTGAGGGGCACGCCATGCGGGAGGAATTTGAAACCCTTGCGCCCTGTTCGGCAAATCATGTCCCGCTGTCGCCCATCTCGTTTCTGAAACGGGCGGCGCAGGTCTATGGCAAGCGTCCGGCGGTGACCTATGGCCCTGTGACGCGCGACTGGGCGGGCTTTGCGTCCCGTTGCCGCGCCGTGGCGGCCGGGTTGGCACGGCTGGGTCTGGGGCGGGGCGACACGGTCGCGGTCCTGTCCCCGAATACGCCCGCGCTTTTCGAACTGCACTTTGCCGTCCCGCTGTGCGGAGCGGTGCTGAATACGATCAACATAAGGCTGGAGCCGGAAACCGTCGCCTATATCCTGCGCCATTCCGACAGCAGGCTGGTGATCTGCGATACCGCCCTTGCGCCGGTGCTGCAGGCGGCCTTCGCGCTGAACAGGCAGGACCTGCCGGTGATCGAGATCGTCGATGAGGTCGCGGGCCACAGCGCTACAAGGATAGGGGCGCCCTACGAGACGCTGGCGGAAAGCGCGCCCTGCGACTGGACGCTGCCGGATGACGAGCATCAGGCACTGGCCCTGAACTACACCTCCGGCACGACCGGCAAGCCCAAGGGCGTGGTCTACCACCATCGCGGCGCATATCTCATGGCGATGGGCACCGTGGCCGGCTGGGGCCTGCCGCAGCACCCGACCTATCTGTCCGTCGTGCCGATGTTCCATTGCAACGGCTGGAACCACCCATGGGCCATGGCCATCGTCGGCGGCCACATGATCTTTACCCGCGATGCCCTGCCCGAAAAGCTGTGGGCTGCCATTGCCTCGCACAGGGTCACGCATCTGGGCGCGGCTCCCATCGTGATGCAGATGCTGGTCGAAAGCCCGCATGCGCCCGCCACACCCTTTTCGCCCCGGATCAAGGCCCTGACCGCCGGCGCCCCGCCGCCGCCCTCGGTGCTGGAACGGGCATCCGCGCTTGGGCTGGACGTGATGCAGGTCTATGGCCTGACCGAAACCTACGGCCATATCTCGCAATGCCTGTGGCAGGAGGAATGGTCCGACCTTCCGCCCGCCCGGCAGGCCGCCATGCAGGCGATGCAGGGCGTGGCCTTCCCGATGGTCGAGGATCTGCGCGTGGTGGACCGGAAAACCGGCCTCGACGTGCCAGCCGACGGCCTGACCCAGGGCGAGATTGCCGTCCGGGGCAACACGGTGATGTCGGGCTATTACAAGGACGCCACCGCCACGGCCCGGGCCTTCAGGGACGGCTGGTTCTGGTCCGGCGATGCGGCTGTGGTTCATCCCGACGGCTATGTCCAGATCCGCGACCGGTTGAAGGACGTCATCATCTCGGGCGGCGAGAACATCTCCTCGGTCGAGGTCGAGGCAGCACTTCACCGCCACCCGGCAGTTCAGGTCGCGGCCGTGGTCGCACGCCCGCACAGCCGCTGGGGCGAGGCGCCTTGCGCCTTTGTCGAATTGCGTGCCGACATGCAGGCGTCCGAGGCCGAGATCATCGCCTTTTGCCGCGACCGGATCGCGCATTTCAAGGCGCCCAGGACGGTGGTTTTCCAGACCCTGCCCAAGACAGCCACCGGCAAGATCCAGAAATACCTGCTGCGCGAGGCCGCAAAGGCACTTGGCGAGCAAAGCTGAAAGGAAGCACGACATGACGTTCAAGGCACTGGTTGTCGAGAAAGATGCCGAGGGCAAGACCTCGGCGGCTGTTCAGACCCTCGACGAGGCCGCGCTGCCGCCGGGCAACGTCACCGTTGCGGTCGAATACTCCACCGTGAACTACAAGGACGGCCTGTGCCTTGGGTCGGGCGGCGGATTGGTGCGGACCTGGCCGCATGTGCCCGGCATCGATTTTGCCGGCACGGTCGAGGCGTCGGACGATCCCCGCTA
>JAFIEN010000252.1 GCA_020832515.1 Rubellimicrobium sp.
GGTCGCTTTCCACGCCGACGACGATCCGGTCGGGGCGCATGAAATCGTCGATCGCGGCCCCCTCGCGCAGGAATTCGGGGTTCGAGGCCACGTCGAATTCGGCCTCGGGGCGCGTCTGGCGGATCACCTCGCGCACCCTGGCATTGGTGCCCACGGGTACGGTCGACTTAGTCACCACCACCGTATAGCCGTCGAGCGCGCGGGCAATATCGGCCGCCGCCGCCATCACATAGGTCAGGTCGGCATGCCCGTCGCCGCGGCGCGTGGGGGTGCCTACGGCGATGAACACCGCCTCGGCCGCCTTGACCGCCGTGGCCAGATCGGTGGTGAAGCGCAGCCGCCCGGCGGCCACGTTGCGCGCCATCAAGGGTTCCAGCCCCGGCTCATAGATCGGCGCCTCGCCCCGGTTCAGCCGGTCGATCTTGGCGGGGTCGAGGTCCACGCAGGTCACGTCATGGCCGAAGTCCGACAGGCACACGCCCGAGACAAGGCCGACATAGCCGGTTCCGATGATGGCAAGCCGCATGGGTCACTCCGAAGTAACAAAAGTTCCGGAGACGACCGGAGAGGGATTCGTAGTCATTATATATTGAGCCTCAAATAAAGCTCTACGTCTCACGGAAGTCCGATCTCAGCTCTGAATTTCCTTATTCAATTCTGAGATGCAATAATACCAGAAATATAGTTGCCAGCTGCGACCAAAGAGCGAAGTTGATTAATGACCTTCAATGCTAACCCTCTGAATTTTCCACAGTGCCGATCTGTTTAGCTCTTGCAGCAACATCAGCCTTTGTTGCGTTTGGGCAGATCTTAGCGCTTGGTCCGTTCGCTTTAGTATCTGATCTAGGTAACCATAAGGCACTGCATCAATATTCGCGCGGCACGTCGCCAGGAGCTCCGCCAGATCGCTGTCTTTACACTTTGCAGAGCCGATCAACCTGATTGATCTCGCAATGGGCGACCGATCGAAGAAGAATGGAACCATTCTGGGATCCTCAGTATGCTCGCGAGGTTGATCTGCGACTACCGATTTCTTTCATGCCCTCTAAAGAGTGACGCTTTTTTGTCGACTGCCCTACACAACGAAAATGTGCCATTAACTCCGCTTCCCCGCCTCGGATGTGTTGTCGTAAACCTCAACCTCAAAGCGCAACTCTTCGATCTCGCTTCTCAACATTTCAAATTCTCGCATCTTCCGCTCCAGGAACCTCCGCGTGATCCTCGCCTTTTCAGCCACGCCTTTCGTCGTCAGCAAGTAAGCATAACGCCGCTTGTCCTCAGCGGCGGAGAAGTTCCCGAGCTTAACGAACCCCTTTTCCACCAGCGCCGACAAAACATAGTGAACCGACCCCGTGCTGATCCCAAGCGCGTCGGCAAGTTCACGTTGGGACCGGTTCGGGTCTTCCTGAAGAAGACGCAGGACGCGAAACCTTACGTCTTCCTGGAGTTTGCTACGCTGGCTGGGCATCGTCTTGAAAGAATAAGGTATAGCTACCGCACGAGGACAGCCGTCACTGCTGCCTGCTGTTCAACGTGAGCGTATCTCAGTCAGCAACCAAATTCGCTCATGTTTGAACGATACTCATCTTGGTCTCGGTTCGCAAGCCGCCAAAGGTTCTGCCTGGGTCGAGGTTGCCGGCTCGCTTCCTGTCTCAACCCGAACCAGGAGCAGGTCGGCGCATCCAGAGACTGAAAGGCCCACTGCTTCCCATCAGGTCCCTGCACGCGAAAGCATCACCGCCACGGTCCTCCAGGCGATGGACAGGTCCAAGGCAATGCGTCTGTCCCGGATGTAACGCAGATCGGCCGCCACCTTGTCCCGAACCGCATCGGACGTATCGGCATAGCCGATTTCGATCTGCGCCAGCCCGGTGATGCCTGGCTTCACGCAGTGGCGTTCGCGGTATCCGGGTACCTTGCCAAGGTAGATGCAGGCGTGATCGAGATAGTCCGGGCGTGGGCCGATCAGGCTCATCTGACCAAGGAGCACGTTGATACCCTGCGGAAATTCGTCGATCCTCGCCTTCCTCAGAAAGCAACCCAGACGCGTGATGCGATGGCTCTCCACGGGATCGAACGGTCCGCGCACCCCCTCGTCCGTCGGGACCATGGTACGAAACTTGTAGGCGCTGAAGGGTCGGCATCCCTGGCCCATCCTCCTCTGCACGTAGAACAGCGGGCCGGGGTTCAGGAACGGGTTGATGGCGAGCAAGATGAGCCCGACGACGATTGTCGCCGCGACCAGAACGAGGCCACCAACAAAGTCAAAAGTCCGCTTGAAGAGTCGGTATGAGACGGAGGTGCTCGCCCCTCGGAATGGCCGCGTTGAATAGGCAGTGACCGCGCCACGTCCGGTCTCAGGCAGCTCAAGCATGTTAGATCCCCACGCAGAACTCAACCAAAGGATGAAAGCTGAGTGATTCTATTGGCTAACTGACTACCCACATGGCTGACTATCAAGACGAGAGCATGAAGGCCAAGGGGGTTGAGAGGGCCTGATCGGGTGGAGGCCTGACCGGTCCGATCGCACGGAATCCCGCCAAGTTAATGATATATTTACCTTATCTTCTGCCGACCCTGGGCGTGACTGCTCACTCTACCGCCAACAGGTCTTGGAAGGTCGCCTTCACTATTAAATGAACTCAGGGGCAACCCGGCCAAATCTTGTGCAGCCTTGAAACGCTGGCGCCCTCGATCAATCCGGAAGCGAGTCGTCGTCTCACCCCTTTTGTGTCCTATGTGCCCCTCCCCAACGTGCCCCCAGTCCTGTGCCTCTGATGGCGTCAGACGGCCAGCCCGGCCTTTCGACAGTCGGGATCGACCATGACAGAGCGGTACCCCGCCCAGCCCCGAAAGCTACACCCGAACCAACAATCCCTGCCCTTCGAGCCCCTACCCCCGCGTGGTCCACCTGCCCCGTAAGTCCTTGATTTGTCGTGACACGATCAGAGCCGCCGTGGTCCACTTTGCATTGATTCCAAATCATAATCTGGAATAATCTGACTTCAGGGTCGCCCACCATACGTCTTCACATGATGTCTGCTCTTGGTGCGTGGGGCGTGACCGCCGAGGTTTCACCCGGGCGCTGCGTGCAGGGGGGGCAAGGCACGGGCGCCAGGTCAAGCGGCCAGAGCCCTTCGATCTAGCCTTCGATGCGGGTCAGATCGGCGACGGACAGGCAGATCGTGCGGATGCGGCTGAGCAGGTTGAGGCGGTTGCGCCGCAGGATCGGGTTCTCGGCATTGACCTGCACTTCGGTGAAGAAAGCGTCGATAGGCGTGCGCAGGGCGGCCATGGCGCGCATGGCGGCAGCGAAATCCTCCGAGCCCATCGCCGGGCCGATGGCGGCCTCGGCCCTGTCCAGCGCGGCAAAGAGGGCGCGTTCGCTGTCGGTCTCGGCGAATTTGGGATCGGCGCCGAAGCTGTATTCGACCCCGTCCTTTTCCTCGGCCTGGGTCAGGATGTTGTTGGCGCGCTTGAAGCCCTGCAAGAGGTTCTCGCCATCATCGGACTTGAGGAAAGCCGCCAGCGCCTCGGCCCGCCGGACCAGCAGGGTGAGGTCGTCATTGCCGGGCATGGCGAGGCAGGCGTCGATGATGTCGTGGCGGATACCCTGGTCCTTGAGGTGGACCTTGAGGCGGTCGTGGAGGAAGGAGAGGAGGTCTGGGGATAGCCTTGGATCACTCAAGAAATCATGATTGTGAACCTGGCCATTCGCTTGTCCACGATCTTCCTTCGCTTGATTGCGAAGTCGAACTGCATCTTCAATTGTTACGCCGAGCCAATGAGCTGCGACTTCGGCCTGCTTTTCCGCACTTCCATGAACCCAGTCAACAAGTCTTCGAACAAAGGGACTGAAACCCTTTCTGGACAACTCATTCAAGGATACTCTCAATCTGTTCTCAACAATTAATCTTAGCACACCGAGTGCCGCTCGTCTGAGGGCAAATGGGTCCTTGCTACCAGTTGGTTTTTCTCTGGCCCACCAAAACCCCGTCAGCGTGTCGATCTTGTCGGCCAGCGCCACGGCGACCGAGACGGGGGCCGTGGGCACCGCATCAGATGGCCCCAGCGGCGAATAATGTTCCTCGCAGGCATCGGCCACCGCCTCAGTCAGGCCCGCCGCCGTCGCGTAGTAGCGGCCCATCAGGCCCTGAAGCTCGGGGAATTCGCCCACCATTTCGGATTGCAGATCGGCCTTGGCCACCGCTGCTGCCTGTGCCGCCTCTTCGGGATCGGCCCCGACCATCGGCGCGATCTCGCGGGCCAGTGCCTCGATCCGGCGCACGCGGTCAAGCTGGCTGCCCAGCTTGTTGTGGAAGGTCACGTTGGCAAGGCCCGCCACCATCCCCTCCATCCCGCCCTCGCGCACAAGGCGCAGGTCGTTTTCCCAGAAGAAGCGGGCATCCGACAGGCGCGCGGCCAGCACCTTGCCGTTGCCGGCAAGGATCGTCGCGCCGTGGTCGGGCGTGTCGATATTGGCGACGGTGACGAAACGTTCGATCCGGTTGGTGGCCGTGTTGCGGACCGAGAAGAACTTCTGATGCTCCTTCATCGAGGTCTGCAGAACCTCGGGCGGCAGGCCCAGGAATTCGGCGCCAATCGGCCCCATCAGCACAACGGGCCATTCCACCAGCCCCGCCACCTCGGCCAGAAGACCCTTGTCCTCGACCAGCTCCAGCCCCTGCGCGAAGGCCTGCGTCGTCGCCTCGTGCCAGATCGCCTCTGCCCGCTCCTCGGGGCGCAGAAGGACGAAGGCCCGTTTCAACCTTGCCTCGTAATCGGCGAAATCCGTGACGGCGAAAGGCGCGGGCGCCATGAAGCGGTGGCCCTGCGTGGTGTTGCCCGCCATGATCCCGTCGACCTGCAAGGGCACGACCTCTGCGCCGCCCTCGTCAGTCAGCAGGCACAGGATCGACTGCAGCGGGCGCACCCAGCGCAAGGACCCCGACCCCCAGCGCATCGACTTGGGCCAGGGGAAGCTGCGGATCGTGGCTTCGAGCACCTCGGCCACGATCTCGGCCGCCTGGCGACCGGGCCGTTCGATGACGGCGAACCAGACCTGCCCCTTCTTGTCGTCGCGCTTTTCCAGCTGATCAAGCGTCAGCCCGGTCGACCGCAGGAAGCCCTGAACCGCCTGTTCGGGCGCGCTGACGGACGGGCCTTTCCGTTCCTCGCGCACGGCGCGGCTCTCGGCCGTCAGCCCTTCGACCGACAGGGCAAGCCTGCGCGGCGTGGCGAAGGCCGCGGCCGAGGCATAGGTCAGCCCCGCCTCGACCAGCCCGTCGGTCATCAGGCGCTTGAGGTCCTCGGCGGCGCGGGCCTGCATCCGGGCGGGGATTTCCTCGGAGAGAAGCTCGATCAGAAGGTCAGGCATGTGGGGTCATCTTTCGGGCGGCGGGGGGCAGTCGTCCGGCGCGGGATCGCCGTTGAAGACCGCCGCACCGCAGCGGTTGATCTGGTGCCAGGCAAAACCCTGACCGTCGGGCAGGACCGCCACGACGCGGTCGATGCCATAGATGATGTTCTCGCGGCCCATGAAGGCCAGCGCCTCGCCGCTTGCCAGTGCGGCACCCAGGGCGCGCGCGTCGAAACAGTCGAACCAGCCGGGTGCGTTCAGCGGCTCGGCCCCCGGATACATCCGGAAAAGCTCGATCAGGGTCGCATGATCGAGGCCGGTGTCGAAACAGGCGCGAAAGCGGATCGGCGACGAGATGCTGTCGATGCCGCGGAACTCCGTGACCGCGATCTCCTCGACCTCATCGCTGTGCAGCGAGGTCAGTTCGACCGGCCCCGCCTCGTCCATCGTCACGGTCGTGTAGAAGGCATGGACCTGAAAGTAATAAAGCGCGATGCCGGCGATCAGGGCCATGGCAAGGATCCCCAGAATGACGATGCGGGTAAGGTTCAGGGTCACGGGCGGACTTCGCCTGCCGCGCCTGCGTCAAAGCCCCCTGCCCCGGTGCGCACGAAGGCATCCGCACAGGCCTTGGCCAGCCCCCTGACCCGCCCGATATAGGCCTGCCGCTCGGTCACCGAGATCACGCCCCGCGCATCGAGCAGATTGAACAGGTGGCTGGCCTTGATGCACTGGTCATAGGCGGGATGGGCCATGACGATGCGCTTGCCCGTCCGGGGATCCTGCTCGGGCGCGGCCAGAAGGCGGGCGCATTCGGCCTCGGCATCCTCGAAATGGCGCAGAAGCTGGGCGGTGTCTGCGGCATCGAAATTGTGGCGGCTGTATTCCTCTT
>JAFIEN010000253.1 GCA_020832515.1 Rubellimicrobium sp.
CGAGAAGGAACAGACCCTCAACCAGCTACTGGCCGAGCTTGACGGGTTCGACCCCCGCGACGGGATCGTGCTGCTGGCCGCCACCAACCGGCCCGAGATCCTTGACCCCGCCCTCATGCGCGCGGGCCGGTTCGACCGGCAGATCGTCGTGGCCCGGCCCGCCAAGACGGGCCGCGCCGCGATCCTGAGGGTGCATCTGCGCAAGATCGCCGTGGACAAGGCGCTTGACGTTGACGCGGTGGCGGGGCTGACGCCGGGCTTCACCGGGGCGGAACTGGCCAATCTGGTGAACGAGGCCGCGATCCATGCCACAAGACGCGGGGCCGAGACGGTGGGGATGGACGACATCACCTCGGCCCTCGAACGGGTCGTGGCGGGGATGGAGCGCAAGGGGCGCCTGCTGAACCCGAAGGAGCGCGAGACGGTGGCCTGGCACGAGATGGGCCATGCGCTTGCCGCGGCAGGGCTTCCGGGGGCGGATCCTGTCCACAAGGTCTCGATCATCCCGCGCACCATCGGCGCGCTGGGATATACCATGACGCGGCCGACCGAGGACCGGTTCCTGATCACCCGGTCCGAACTGGAAAACCGGATGGTGATGCTGCTGGCGGGGCGGGCGGCCGAACAGATCCGGTTCGGCGAGGTGTCCACCGGGGCGGCGGACGATCTGGTGCGTGCGACCGACATCGCCCGGCAGATCGTGACGCGATTCGGCATGGATGAAACCGTGGGGCAGGCCGTTCTGGAACAGGACCGGGGCGGCTTCCTGGGCGAGGATCGCATGAGCTTTACCCCCCGCGACCATTCCGAGGCGACGGCCCGCGAGGTGGATCTTGCCGTGCGCGATCTGCTCGATGCCGCCTATCACCGGGCGCTTGACCTGCTGCAAGAGCACCGCAAGGACCTTGATGCCGGGGCGACCCTCCTGCTCGAGCGCGAGACGATCACGCCCTCGGATTTCCCGCCGCTGCGCCCCGCGAATGAACGGGACGCGGCATGAGGGCGGGGCGGAAAGTCGCAGGGATCCAATACCTGACATCTATTGTCGGAATTGACTTGCCCGACGTCTTCTGTCAGGAATTGCCCTCGAGGGCGCCCTCGCGCCCCGCTACACGTCCGCCGGGGTTCCGCCCATGATCGTCTGCCACTGCCAGAACATCGCCGATCACGACATCCACGCCGCGATCGACTGGATGCGCGCCTCGGATGGCGAGACGATCATCACCCCCGGCAAGATCTATCGCGCGCTGGGCAAGACCGCCGATTGCGGCGGCTGCATGACGCTGTTCCTTGCCACGATGCGGGGGAACGATAATCTGGAAGTCCCCATCCAGCTGCGAAACCTCAGGTCCGCGGCCAAGACAGGATAAGATACCATGAAAGGCGACCCGAAGGTCATCGACTACCTCAACCGCGCGATCCGGTCCGAACTGACCGCCGTCAGCCAGTACTGGGTGCATTACCGCCTGCAGGAGGACTGGGGCCTTGGTGCCATGGCCCGCAAGAGCCGCGCGGAAAGCATCGAAGAGATGCACCATGCCGACAAGTTCATCGCCCGCGTGATCTTCCTCGAAGGTCATCCCAACCTGCAGAAGCTCGATCCCCTCCGCATCGGCCAGACCCCGCGCGAGACGCTTGAATGCGACCTCGCCGCCGAACACGAGGCCCGCGCGCTCTACAAGGAGGCGCGCGATTACTGCAAGGACGTGGGCGATTACGTCAGCATGAAGATGTTCGAAGAGGTCATGGCCGACGAAGAGGGCCATATCGACTTCCTCGAAACCCAGCTCGACCTGCACGACAAGCTGGGGGCAGAGCGCTACGCCCTGCTGAACGCGTCGAAGGCGGACGAGGCGGAATAGCGCCGCCCAACCGGTCGGCGCTGCACCTGACCCGTGGCCTGACGCCCTCTCTCCATTTCGCTTTGGTCGAAATACTCCGGGGGGAGGGCCAAAGGCCCGGGGGGCAGCGCCCCCCCGCGACGGCCCGCCCCTCGCGCCACCTGTCAGGTTGCAGCCTGCCCCTGCCGCGACAGCCAATCGGTCAGCCGGGCCAATTCCGCCGTGTGAAAGGCGCGTTCGTCCTCGCCCTCACCCGGCCCGCGACCCAGTTCCTTCGCCAGATGGAAAAAGCCCAGACCGGGCAACCCCTCGCCCGCCCGGCTGATCGCGCGGGCGGCGATGAAGGGGCGGTCGGCTTCCGCATCCTGCCGCATCGTGTGTTCCAGCGCCGCCGTGACCTTGCGCACCGATCCCGGTGCCCAAAGCCCCATCGCGCGGGCCAGCACGCCATAGGTCGCGCTCTCCTCCGGCCCAAGCTGCAACAGATGCGCGCGCAGCTTGTCGGCCAACGCCTCTTCCCCCTTTGCGGCGGTCGCAGTGGCACGGGGCGGGGGCACCTCGCGCGCGCTGCCGTCGGGTGCGATCTCGGCGGCCCAGGCGCGGGTGGCATGGCGCAGCGTGATCCGCACCTTGCCCGCATCCGCGCCCGTGCCGGCTTCGCTCGTGCTGACAACCGCGCCTTCGCGCATCGCCTGCTGCAGCGCCTCGGGCGTCAGGCCAAGCCGGGGGGCAAGGTAATCGGGGTCGATGATGAAGGATCCGTCCTGTTCCTCGATCACGCCGGGGGGCACGGGGCGGTGCAGGGGGTTGGCGGGCGCATAATAGGGCGTCTCGCCACTGGAATGGTCGGTCACGTCCACGATGGCCCTGATGGCGGGCAGGGCCGCGCGCAGCATCCGCTCTACCCCGTCGCGCAGGGTGGCGGCCGAGGCGGCGCAGCCCTGACAACCGCCCGACATGCGCAGATGCACGACCCCGCCCGAAACCTTGACCGCCGCGATATGGCCGCCGTGGCTGGCGACCGAGGGGTTGACCTGCGTATCCAGCAATTCCTCGACCGCGCGCAGCAGGGCGGCATCCTCGTCGACATCGGCGACCGGGGCCGCGCCCAACTCGGGCACCTGGCGGATCGCGGCGGCGATGGCGGGCTTCAGCGCGGCCCAGTCGGCGGCAGCGGCGCGGCGGATCCAGATGGTGTGGCCGGTGATCTCGACCCGCTCGACCCCGCCGACGCCGAACAAGGCCCCGATCAGCGGCACGTTCGGATCGGGGGCGTCAAAGCGCAAGGGCGCGTCACCGCCAAGCACCTCGTCGAGCACGAAACCCATCACCCGGTCGTCGGCGGGCGATGTCTGGACGCGGATCCGCCGCAGGGGGGCGGCGTCAGACATCCTCGAGCTCCGCACTCGCCATGCCGCGCAGGGCCTTGAAGGTGTAGATGCCGGTGTCATGCCCGTCGCTGAAGGCCAGGCCCAGCGCATAGTTGCCCACGCTCCAGACCCGCGTCAGGCGGATGTCCAGCGGCACGGTGCCGGGGTCGAGCAGGGCCTTGCCCGTCATCTCTTCCCGACAGGCCGCGCAGGCGCAGGCAAGGCGCAGGTCGCGCGGGGGCAGGCGCTGGTCCAGCCCGTCGCCCCAGCGCAGAACCAACACCCCCTCGTCATGATCGAGGGCGATCAACCGCCCCGGCTGGCCCGCCGCCACCGGCGCGGGTTTGCCCCGGCCATCGGGCAGCGTCCAGGCAAAGGGCGTGGCGATGCCGCCCGCCGCCATCGCGCCGCCGGCCAGTGCCGTGGCGATCTGGCGATACGCCTCGGCCGCCGGGCTGGCGGGGGCGGCAACGACCAGCGGCCGCCCGTCATCGCCCGCATCCACGACCGAGGGATCAAGCGGCACCTTTCCAAGGAAGGGCACACCCACCTCGCCGGCGATCGCCTCGCCGCCACCCTGATGGAAGATATGCGTCACCGTCCCGCAAGAGGGGCAGGTGAAACCGCTCATGTTCTCGACCACGCCAAGGATGGGGACGTTGACCTGCTCCATCATCCGCAGGCCGCGGCGCGCGATCTTCAGGCTCACGTCCTGCGGCGTGCTGACGACGACTGCGCCGGACAGAGGAAAGGCCTGCGCAAGGGTCAGCTGTATATCGCCCGTGCCCGGCGGCAGGTCCAGCAGCAGGATATCGAGCGGGCCCCAGTCCACGTCGCGCACGAACATCTGCAGGTATTTCGCCACCATCGGGCCGCGCAGGATCGCCGGCTTGTCGTCATCGGTCAGCATCGCCATCGAGATGACCTTGACCCCGAACGCCTCGGCCGGGATCACCTTGCGCTCGGGCGACATGGCGGGGGGCTTGTTGCCGGGAATGCCCAGCATGCCGGGGATCGAGGGGCCGTAGATATCGGCATCGACCACGCCCACGCGCAACCCCGCCTCGGCCAGTGCCACGGCGACATTGGCGGTGACGGTGGATTTGCCCACGCCGCCCTTGCCGCTGCTGACGGCGATCATGCGGGGGGAGGCGGGGTCGGTCATTGCAGGGGCCTTTCGGTCGGGTCGGTGTCGCCATCGGTGCGGGCGCGGAAGCTCTGGCACAAACGGCCGATCTCGTCATTGCCAAGTTCCGCCGCCATGCAGGCGCAGAACGCCGCACCGCCAGCGCCCGAGAAATGCGTGCAGTCCGAGCAGGTGCCGAAGACCGGGGCAGAGCGCAAGTCCGACAACCGTTCCGAGACCTGCGACAGAGCGGCCAACAGCCTGTCCCGCGCGCCCTCGGGCAGATCGCCCAGCGCCGTGGTGAGGTCTGACAGCGGGTCGCGCGCAAGCGTCGCCTCGCCCTCGGGTGTGAGCAGGTAGCAGATGCTGCGGCCATCCGTCTCGGACCGCTGCCGCAGGATCAGGCCGCGTTCCTCGAGCGCCTTGGCGATCTGCGACGCGGTGCCGCGCGTGGTGGCGTGGAAACTGGCGAAGGCCGAGGGGGTGCGCGTGCTGCGATTGGCCCGCGCGAAAAAGCGCAGGCAGGTCCATTGCGCAGGCGTCAGGTCCGACCCGCTGCCCTCGGCCCGGGCAGAGCGGCCGATATGCACCAGAAGCTCGGCGATGCGGTCAATGGCTGGGGCTGTCATGAGCGAGGAGATAGCGTTTCGAAACCACTTTGACAAGTGCGGTCCCGCAAACTAGTATCGAGTCGAAATCAGTTTGGACCGTTGTCATGAACAAGCCCTTCCGCCAGTGGAAAACCGATCCCCACACGCGGGTCCGTCGCCCCATGCTGACGGCCGAGGACGAGCTTGCCCTGATCCGCGCCTGGCAAGAGCGGCAGGATATCGAGGCGCGCAACCGCCTTGTCGCCGCTTTCGCTCCGCTGGCTGCGACCGCCGCGCGCCGCTTTACCCCCGGCCGGGCCGATCCTGATCCCGATCTTCTGCAACAGGCCAATATCGGGCTTCTGAAGGCCGCCGACCGGTTCGACCCCGAGCGGGGGATGCGCTTTTCGACCTATGCGATCTGGTGGGTCCGGGCCGAGATCCAGGACTATCGCCTTGCCACCTGGTCAATCGTGCGCCGCGCCAATTCGGCACAGTTCCGCAAGGCCTTCTTCAACCTCGACCGGATGGACGAGGCGCTGACCCGTCAGGGCGAAACCAATGCGGCCGAGCGTGACGAGAAGCTGGCACAGGCGCTGGGCCTGAGCCGCGCGCGGCTGACCGACCTGCGCATCCAGATCGCGGGATCGGATTCCTCGCTGAACGAATCGAGCTTCGAAGATGGCGGCGAAGACCGCATCGCCATGCTGTCCGACCCCGAGACCGAAGACGACGACACCCGCGTCCTGCCCTTCGACACCGGCACCCTGCGGACCGCACTGGTCGAGGCGATGGCCGACCTGCCCGAGCGCGAGCGCGACATTGTCCTGTCGACCCAGCTTGCCGATCCGCCGGCGACGCTCGAGGTGCTGGGTGAACGCTACGGCATCTCGAAGGAGCGCGTGCGCCAGTTGCGGGAACGTGCGTTCGAGCGGTTGCGGACGGGGCTTGGCGCTCGGAAGCTGTCGATGGAGAGCTTTGTCTGAGCGCTGCCGGGACGGCGACCCGGCGAAGTGCCTGATCGACTTTGCCCACGACCCGATCCTCGCGCCAAGGGCCGCGCCCGACCCTGGGAGGGCGCTTCCAGACTTCTGGTATAGGCGCTTTATGGTGCCAGGCCTCCCGACTCCGGCGCTATTTGAAACGTCGCAATGCGCCCTCCCGGGGGGAGGGTCGGGCGCGGCCCCGGGGGGGGGGCCCGGGGGAGGGGTTGGGGGAGGGGGGGGTTGCCCCGCCAGGACCGGCTGGGGGGGGGCGGGGACCCCCCCCCCCC
>JAFIEN010000254.1 GCA_020832515.1 Rubellimicrobium sp.
GGGGGGAGGGGGTTCTCGTCTATTCAACGCGCGCCGTCCACACCCGTCCTGGTGGTTGCGCGGGGGGGGGGGTGGGGGGGGGGGGGGCCGGGCCCCCCCGACCCCCGGAGTATTTCGGCCAAAGCGAATGAGGAATGGGCGCGCGCTTCAGAGGGCGCGGCGCGCGCGCAGGGCGGCCGTGATCGTTCCGTCGTCGAGATAGTCCAGCTCGCCGCCCACCGGGACGCCCTGGGCAAGCGAGGTGACGGTGATGCCGGGCAGGCGGTCGGCGATGTAATGCGCCGTGGTCTGGCCGTCGACCGTGGCGCCGAGCGCGAGGATCACCTCGGTCACGTTTTCGGTGGCGATCCGGTCGATCAGGCGGGGGATGCGCAGATCCTCGGGGCCCACGGCGTCAAGCGCGGAAAGCGTGCCGCCGAGGACATGGTAGCGTCCCTGAAACACGCCCGACCGCTCCATCGCCCAGAGATCGGCCACATCCTCGACCACGCAGATCTGGCCGTTGCCGCGCTTTTCGCTGTCGCAGATCGGGCAGATGTCGCGGGTCGAGATATTGCCGCAGTTCAGGCATTCGCGCGCCGAGGTGCCCACCCTGTGCATCGCATCGGCGAGCGGCAGGAGCACCTGCCCGCGCTTCTTGATCAGATGGAGCACCGCGCGCCGGGCGGACCTTGGCCCGAGGCCGGGCAGCCGCGCCATCAGGTCGATCAGAAGCTCGATGTCGCGGGTGTCGGACAAGTGCCGGACCGTCAGAACGGCAGTTTCATGCCGGGCGGCAGGCCGAGACCTTCTGTAAGCTTCGCCATTTCCTGCTGGGCGCGTTCGGAGGCCCTCGACTGGGCATCCTTGATCGCGGCGAGGATCAGATCCTCGACCACTTCCCTGTCGTCGGCATTGAAGATCGACGGGTCGATGGAAAGCCCCGTGAGCACGCCCTTGGCGGTCGCGGTGGCGCGGACAAGGCCTGCGCCCGATTGTCCCTCGACCGTGATGCTTTCCATATCTTCCTGAAGCTGGGCCATCTTGGCCTGCATTTCCTGCGCGGCCTTCATCATCTTGGCCATGTCGCCAAGACCGCCCAGTCCGCCCATCCCCTTCAGCATCGCCTGTCTCCTGCCGCTGTCATGCACTCCAAGCTAGGGGGTTCGCCGGGGGCGGGCAAGGGTCGGGCGTCAGGCGGCCTGGGCCGGACGGCCTCAGACCATCCGGATCACATCCTTGTCGATCGCGAGCATGTAGCCCCGCCGGGCGATGTTCTTGACCAGCAGCTCGCTCACCATCTGGTTGCCCAGCGTGTCGCGCAGCCGCTTGATGCGGGTCGCCCCGGCCGCCTCGTCGCAATCGGAGGCGTCGCGGCCCGAGATGACCGCCTCGATCTCGGCGCCCGAGAGCACCTCGTCATCCATCCGCGCCTCGGCAAGCACGGCGAGGGTCTCGATCGCGGCCTCGGTCAGCTTGAACTCGAAATTGTTGAGATAGACCGTGTTCTGGTCCCGGGCGATCAGAAGCGAATTGACCTCGATCCCCTTGCGTTCGATCTGGCCCATCCGGCGGTTGAGCGAGATGAGCATGACCAGAAAGGCCACCGTCGCGATCAGAAGCGCCGTCGAAAAGACCAGGAGCACGAACATCACGATCCGGTAGGAGGCCAGCGTATCGGAAAAGGCCGTGCCCGACTGGGCGAGGATTTCCAGAAGCCTGATCTCGGCCTGGGTGGTCAGGTCGTTTTCGACGAAGACCCTCTCGACCCGCGCGTTGAAGGCGCCGGCATCGGGCAGGTTCAGGAACAGAAGCGCCGCCGTCACCGCAAGGATGCCGACGATGGCGAAGATGCCGACGACGACGATCCGGCCGCCTGCCGCGCGGGCCTCGGACGAGGATGCGTCAGAAGCGAAGGAAGAATTCGCCAGCAGTTTCACGTCGTGCCTCCAGCCCGGCTTCGTCGAAGAGATCCTGCAGTTCCAGAAGCTGCCAGCCGGCGGCTGCAAGTCGGTCCCGGACCTCGTCCTCGGCGGCGGCGCGGGTGCAGGCGCCCCGGATCTCGACCACGCCATACTGAAGTCGAAGGGGATCGTCCATCTTGGCCTTGTAATCGGCAAAGCAGGCGGCCTGCGCCGTGCCCGCCAGGGCGAAGAGGGTGAGAAGGGAAAGGGCTGCGTGTTTCATGGTCCCGGTCCGTATGGATGACCACACCTCGCCACGCCTGTGCGGGATATTCAATATCTAGCTGCGCGGGATGGGCCAGAGAGGTCTGCTAGCCGATAACCCTGTGCTGTTATTGCCTGTCCCCTGCGTTGCGAGGAAGGGTTTGCGCAATGGTCTCGGTCGCACCGTTCCGCGGCAAGGATCAGGCCCTCCGAGGGCGCGAAGGCGCCAAGGGGGCGAGCAGCGGCACGGGTATCTTGCCCCAGTTCATCCGTGCCGGATCGGGGCAAAGGGTTCCGCAAGGGTCCCTTTGCCCCTTTTTATTTTGCCCGTGACCCGGCAGATTTGCGCATGAAGGCACAGCACCTCATGAGGCTGGCGCCACCTGCAACGGACCGCCACTGCCATGAGCCCACCCGATTTCCTGCATGAAACCGCCGCCCGCGCCCGTGGGCTGATGCGGGTGGCCGGCGTGGACGAGGCGGGGCGAGGGCCCCTGGCAGGGCCGGTCACCGCCGCCGCGGTGGTGCTGGACCCCGACCGTATTCCCGAAGGCCTGGACGACAGCAAGCGCCTGCGACCACACGCGCGCGCCCGGCTGGCCGAAGCGCTTTTGTCCGTGGCCGATGTCTCGGTCGCGCATGCCAGTGTGGAGGAGATCGACCGCCTGAACATCCTGCGGGCCAGCCACCTAGCCATGCTGCGCGCGCTGGCCGGCCTGATACGACCGCCCGATCATGTGCTGATCGACGGGCCCATGCTGCCGCGCGACCTTGCGCTGTCGGCCGAGGCGGTGGTCAAGGGCGATGCCCGGTCGCTGTCGATCGCGGCGGCCTCGATTATGGCGAAAACGTGGCGCGACCGGTTGATGGTGGATTTGGCGCAACAACATCCCGGCTATGGCTGGGAGCACAATGCCGGCTACCCGACAAGATGCCACAAAATTGCCATGCGAAATCTGGGCCTGACCCCACATCATCGGCGATCATTCCGGCCCGTCCACCAGATGTTGTATCAAGACTAATTTCTAAACCCTTGATTCAATAAACTTTTTGACAGCGACTCGTGCAGGACTCATCCTTCGGACAGTCAAATGGGCGGACCAACCGCCGGTGCGAGGCAGAACGACATGATGAAAGCGACGGACGGGGGTGCACAGGCGCTCCCGCTCAACAGCGTGATTGCGGGAGATTGCGTCGAGGTGATGCGCAGCCTGCCTGCGGAATCGGTCGACCTGATCTTTGCCGATCCGCCCTACAATCTGCAGCTGCGCGGCGACCTGCACCGGCCCGACAATTCCCGCGTCGATGCCGTGACCGATGCCTGGGACAAATTCGCCAGTTTCGAGGCCTATGACCGCTTCACCCGTGACTGGCTGATGGCCGCGCGGCGCCTGCTCAAGCCCAATGGCGCGATCTGGGTGATCGGCAGCTATCACAACGTCTTTCGCCTTGGTGCGGAATTGCAGAACCAGGGTTACTGGATCCTGAACGACGTCATCTGGCGCAAGTCGAACCCGATGCCCAATTTCCGCGGCAAGCGGTTCACCAATGCGCATGAGACGCTGATCTGGGCCAGTCGGGACGAGGGCAGCCGCTATACCTTCAACTACGAGGCGCTCAAGGCGCTGAACGACGGCGTGCAGATGCGCTCGGACTGGGTGCTGCCGCTTTGCACCGGACATGAACGGCTGAAGGACGAGGCGGGCGACAAGGCCCATCCGACGCAGAAGCCAGAGGGACTGTTGTACCGGGTGCTGGCTGGCACGACCAATCCAGGCGACGTGGTGCTGGACCCGTTCTTCGGCACCGGCACGACCGGGGCCATGGCCAAGATGCTGGGCCGCGACTACATCGGGATCGAGCGCGAGGCGAAATACCGCCGCATCGCCGAAAAGCGTCTGGCACAGGTGCGCCGCCTCGATGCCGAGGCGCTGGCGGTCACGGGTTCGCGCCGGGCCGAGCCGCGGGTGGCCTTCGGCGTGCTGGTCGAGCGGGGATTGCTCAGGCCGGGCGAGGAACTGGTCAGTCTCAACCAGCGCCACCGCGCCAAGGTCCGGGCCGACGGGACCCTGGTCGGGCATGACGTGACCGGGTCGATCCATCAGGTGGGCGCGCATCTCGAAGGTGCGCCAAGTTGCAACGGCTGGACCTACTGGCACTTCCGTCGCGACGGCAAGACCATTCCGATCGACCTGCTGCGCCAGCAGATCCGCGCCGAACTTGCCGAGGGCCCTTCGAACTGACGGCGCGCGGATGACAAAGTGATCCGGCAGGGACCACGCCTTGCGGCCCGCCGCCACATGAACGCCGGTGCGCATGACCGCCAATCTGCATGCGCACGAACTCGCCCTGCCGGGCAACTGTCCGGCAGGGCCTTTTCGTTCGCGTCGCCCTAGACGGCGTAGCGCAGGATCGCGGCCAGCTTGCCACCCTCGGGGATCTCGTCGGCGCGCACGCCAAGGACCCGGCCACCGGCCAGGATCGTCCGGCCGGCGATCTCGTCGATCACGCCATAGGTGGTGCTGCTTTCCTCGGTGGCCAGCGTGATCGCGCCGGTCGTGTCATCGACGGTGCCGGGCACGACGGTGTCGATATCGACAAGCAGTGTGTCGACCGCCCCCATTGTGGCGGCGCGGGCGGCATCGGACATGTCCGACGTGGCCCGCCCCTCTTTCCGGCGCGCCATGAAGAGGTCGGTCACCTCGGCCAGCCTGGCTGCATGCAGCGCATCGAGGACAGGCCGGGCGGCGGAGGCGATCTCGTGCTCGGAAGTGGTGGCGGGGCTGGTGCGGATGCCCTCGTCGGCGAGGTGGGAGTAGCTGTTGACCGACCGGAAGATCGACCAGAGCGGGTCGGTCGCGGCCAGGATCAGCGGCTCTTCACGTCCGGCAAGGACGGGGCGCAGCGCGGCATCCACCTTGCGGGCGAACTGGCGCAAGCGCAGGTTCTGGCCTTCCGACCCCTGGATCCGGCCCGAAGGATTGCGGGAATTGACCGTCGAGGTGCCGACGGCCGAGGCGGCATCCTTGGGCATGTCGGGCACACGCACGAGCTGCGGCGGCAGATCGCCCGTCACCTCGACCAGGCGGACGCGGTTTTCCTCGAGCGCGAGGACGAAGGCATGTTGCGGTACGCTGACCGCGCGCAGAAGCGGCTTGAGGTGGAACCGGTCCGAGACCTGCACCATGTCCGTCAGATGCGTGGGCAGCCGGTAGCTGCGCAGGCCTTCGGGCGTGACGAGCACGGCCAGGCCATTGGCCTGCAGGCGCCAGAATTCGTCGTCGTCGATCAGGTCGTTGACCTGCTCGCTGACGGGCCAGATCGTGCGCTTGGCGGTGCCGGCAGCCTCAAGCTGGCCCTCGGCCTCCTTCAGGAGCTGACCCAGACGGGTGCGGGCCGCGCCGATGTTCTGGGTCTCGGGCGTGGTTGCGACATAGAGGCTGACGCTGGCCTCGTGACGTTCGGCAACAAGCCGGCGAATCTCCGGCTGGGTGGGAAGGTCGACATAGAGCATGGGGGTCCTTTCAATGCGTTCGTCCCCATTTACGCGCAATCACCGGGAATGGAACCACTTCAGGGCGCAATAACGGGGCCGACCGGGTGATTTCGGCCAGAGGGTGCCGGGGGCTGGTGCCGGGGTCGCGGGTCGTGCGCGCATGCTGGGGCCATGACGCAGGGCCGCAAACCAATTGGGTTGCATCGGTCATGCCCGAAACAGCCGCCGATGGCGCCCCTGCCCCCCTCAGGACCCGCGAGGCAAGGGAAGGGTGCCGGCGTTGTAGGGTTTCCAGTCCTTGATGTCCGGGTAATGCTGCTTGCGCCATTTTCGAACCTTGGGGTTCATCGCGCGCCGCCAGAGCGGAGGGACCAGCGCCAGCGCCGTCATTAGCGGATAGCCATAGGGCAGTTGCGGTGCATCTTCAGGCCCATAGGTCTGCAACAGGGGAAAGCGCCGGTCGGGCTTGTAATGATGGTCCGAATGGCGTTGCAGGTTGATCAGCAGCCAG
>JAFIEN010000255.1 GCA_020832515.1 Rubellimicrobium sp.
CGGGGGGCAGCGCCCCCCATCGCATCACGTCGCCGGCGTGCCTGCGCCGGTCAGCCGGTCGGCACCGACAGCGTGATCGTCCGCCCGCGCTTGACGTAGCTCAGCTGGTTGTCGCTGATCGCCGTCACCTGTCCACCGTCCAGCGAATCGCCCACTGCCACCCGCTGGTAGCGCCCGTTGCTCAGTCGCACCAGCGCGCGGCGGTCGTTGGGGCGGCCATAGACGCCGATCAGATTGACCTCTCGCAGGTTGATCGCATTGTCGATCGTCGCCGCGCGCGCGACCGTGGTCGGGACCGGACCAGACGGCTGGGCCGCCCGTGGCGCCGTCGTCGCGGGGCTTGTTGCGGCCTGCTGGCTTGTTGCGGCCTGCTGGCTTGTGGCCGGTGTCGCCACGGCACCGGGCGAGGTCGCGGGGGCGGCAGGCTGGGTGCGGGCGGTCTGCTGGGACACGACGCGGTCGAAATTGCGGGGCCGGGCATCGGGCCGGGTGGCGACGGCCACCGCAAGTGGCGTGATGCTTGCAAGCGGATCGGGCGCATTTTGGACGATCGCGGCCAGCGTTGCCGCAACCTCGTCGACGGGCGATGCGGGCTGGGCGGCCGGAATGGCCTCCGTCTCGGCCTCCGTCTCGGCCGCAGGTTCGGGCGCGGCTTCCGGTTCAGGCTCGGGCGCGGCGGCAGGTTCGGGCTCAGGCTCGGCCGGTGCAAGGTCCGCCGGACGGGCTGCGGGGCGCGGGCCGTCGAAGCCGATCAGGGTCTCGGGCTCCGGTTCCGCCGGGGCGACAAGCTCGGCCGGACGCGCCTCGGGCCGCAATCCGGCAAGACTCACGCCCCCGGGGCCCGGTTCGTCGCCGGGCGTCTCGGGCGCCGTGTCCTCGGCAAGGATGTCGGAGGCGTCATCCGTCTCCGGCCCGGCGGCAGGTTCCGCCTCGGCCGTTGCGGTTGCCACCGCCGTCTCGTCCCCGGCGGTTCCCTCCTCTGCGGGCAAGGCGGCCTCGACCACCAGACCCTCGGGCCGGTCGGGCGGTGCGATCGGAGGGGCGGCGGCGAAGAGGGTGATCCCGCGCGGGCTGAGAGCGCCATCGGGGGTGGCCAGAATGAAGCCGCGCTCATCTCGCGGGATCTGCGAGGCCGGCCCCAGCGGCAGGGGTTGCAGCGGCAGAGCGGCATCCGCTGCGGCCAGAGCCAGCGCCTCGAACGCGTCGGGCGGGGCATCGCGGCCGGGCGGTGCGGTGTCGGTGCGCGGGCGGGTCAGGCCCGAGAGATCCTCTCCGCGCGGCAGCAGCGGCAGCCGCGGCGAACGGAGCCAGACCCCGGTCTGCGCATAGAAGCGATCCGCCTCTTCCGGCGATACGGGCGTCCCGGTCTCGGCGGCCGCAGCTTGGGCCGTGGCTGCATCCGGCGTGTCACCGGGCGCGTCGGCGCCGCCGCCACGGGCCAGATCGGCGATCGCAAGGCCCACGGCGGCCGATGCCGCCGCCAGAGCCGCCGGATTGGTCGCCTCCCGATCGGGCGATCCGGCAAGCCCAAGCGCGGCAGTCGTTTCGCCTCCAGGGCCGAGGTCGCCCCCAAAATGCTCGGGGTCGAAGCCGGGCATCTCTGCGCTGCGCGCAGCCATGTCGTCCGAGGCAGGACCCACCGGCATGACGGGTACCACACCCTGCCCGTCGGGACTGGGCGCGAGGGGGGTGGTGGTCATGACTTCGGGCCCCGGCTGGGCGATGCGCTCGGGCACCGCATCGCCCGTCGAGGCGATGCTTCTTTCGCCGCCCAGCCAGCGGGCCAGCCCCGGCGTCCCGAAGGCCGCGAAAGCCGCGACACCGGCCAGCGCGATCAGCAGAAGCGACATCAGCACGACCAACAGCCAGCGCGACGCGCGTCCACTCGCCCGGTCTGTCTGCGCCAGACCACCGCCCAGTCCGGGGGGGGCCAGTCCGTGCCCCGGACCCGCGCCCTGACCTGCACCCGGCGCTGCGGCGGTCAGGCCCGGTCCGCTGCGATGCGGCGTCTGGCGCGGTGCGATGCTCCCGTCCGGCGCATAGAGAGCGGTGGGCGTGTAGCGGGGCGGCAGGCCTTCGCCCGGTCTTCTGGCCGGGCTGTCCCGCAACGCCGCCGCCAGCGCGGGTGGCAGCGGGGTCGAGGGTTCGCGCCGCAGCGGCAACATGCGTGCGGCGTTGGCCGGCGGGATCTTCGGGGGCGTGGCGGCGTAGGCGGGCTGGGCTGCGGAAAGCAGGCGGGCGGAGGGTCCGGCCGGAAGGCGGGTCGGCAGGTCGAGGCCGGTCGCGGGCGGCCGAGGCATCCCGGCGCCCCAGGCAGCGTCCGCTTGACCGGCGCCAGCGACGCCTTCGTCCACCTCATCGTGGATCCAGTCGTCGTCGTCCAATTCGATCATCGGTGCCTCGGGCACCGGGTCTTCGCGGGATGCGGGTTGCCAAGGTGCCTGAGCCGCATCTGCGTCATCTTCTTGCACCGCCACGGCGGCTGCAGCCGGTTGGCCCGCTCCGTGCATGGCAAGCGAAGGGGACGCGGATGGGGCAAGGGGAGGCGCGATGGTGCGCGTGGTTATCTGGCCGCTGTCATGGCGGCTGCGCACGAAGATCGGCCCGAGCGTCACCCCTGCCTGATCGCCCTGCGGGGCCTCTTCGGGCAAGGGCGGCGTGGAGAACAGGTCCGAACGGCCAAGGTCTTCTGCGTCCTGCGCCGCAGGGGCTGGTTGCAGTCCGCCGGTGTCGGTCCCGCCCTCGACCGGGGTCGTGCGCATGGTGCGCGACCGCGAGGCGAAGACCGGCTGGACGGGCGGTGGCGCCTCATCCGCCATGAGGTCGACGGCCGGGTCGTCACTGTCCTGCGCCTGCAAAGCCCCGGTGGCCAGGTCAATGGGCAGGTCGGTGGCCATTTCGACGGTCGTTTCGGCGGCCTGATCGACGATGGGTGTCGTCCCGGTCGTGACCACCTCCCCGGCCGGGAAGTCTGCTTCTTCCATGCCGGTCGGGGTCAGAGGGGTGTCATCGGGCAGGTCCGGTCGCGCGTCGAGTCCGGTGACGATCTCCGTCGCGGCGTCGGGCGTGGATCCGGCAAGGCCTTCCGGTGCCGCTTCGGCCATCAGGGGTGCGGTGGCATCGTCGGCATAGGCCTGCACGTCAGGGCCTTCGGGTGCCGCCGTCGAGAGCGGGTCCCCGGCAGGCGCCGCCTGACCGCCCGGATCCTGCCCGAAGGACGTGTCGGGCGTGTCGGTCGACACCGGGTCGGATGCAGGGACGGGATCGGATGCAGGCTCGTAAGCCGTCCCGCTGTCTTGCAACAAGGCCGGACCGGGCTCGACCTCGGGCTTGACGTCGGCCAGCTGCGGGGGCTCTGCCTCGTCCCCGGCCTTGCGCTTTCGCGGTCGGCGCTTGGGGACCTGCCCGCCGTTCAGTGCGACCGGACGGTCGGCCCGTTCGGGCCGGACACCTTCCGGCAAAAGCGTTGCGGCAACCGCGGTTTCGCCGAAGAAGACCTCGCCCGGGAAGGCGTCCTGGTCGGGCGCTGCCACGAAGCAGACCGGGCCGAAGTCATTGCTGGTTGCAAAGGCCTCGGCCTCTTCCAGCGTCTCGCGGGCGACGGCTGCGATATAGGTCAGGCCATCGGCGCGCACATGGTCGATCCGCAACTCGTCCAGCGCATAGGGCGTTGCACCATCAAGCGCCGCTTCGACATCCGCCACGCTGGTCTTGTCCGTTTCCAGTCTCAGATACCTGATCTGGTCGTCGGGCAACACGATCCGGCAGCGCATCTCGCCCTGGGCCAGTTCAAGACCAAGCGCGCGTAACGCGGCAAGCTCGGCCGGAAGGTCGGCAGTGTCGAGCGGCACGTCCCCGACGACCTTCCATCCCCGCCCGGAACGGTGGAGCAGGCGAATGCCGGCGTAGGAGAGGGAGAGGGCGAAATCGGGTTGCATCCGATGCCTTTAACATTCATCGCGCATTGGTGAAACCTGTTGCGACCGCCTTCCGAGGCTACAGCACTTTCTTGCCAAGGCCAAGATTTGCGGTCTCATGAGCGGGGCAAGACCCCGAATCTTGCCACCCATGCCCGGTCGTTGCCGCAATAGTGAAGGAGTCGTCCATGTCCCGCATGCCCACAGTCGTCCTGGCCCTTGCCGTGCTTGCCGCACCGGCGTTGGCGCAGGAATCACCCCTGCGCACCATCACTGTCAGCGGCGAAGGGGCTGCAGTCGTGGTGCCCGACCAGGCTATCGTCTCGATCGGCGTCAGCCGGACGGCTGCCGATCCCGGTTCGGCACTGGCTGAGATGTCCGAGGCGATGACCGCCGTTCTGGCCCGGCTGGCCGAGGCCGGCGTTGCCGCGACCGATATCCGCACCAGCGAACTGGGCCTCTCGCCGCTTTACGACTACAATAACGACTTCGGTGACGGCCCGCGCCTGCTTGGCTTTCAGGCAAGCACGATGGTGTCGGTCCGGCTGGGCGATCTGGATCTTGTGGGGCCGGTGCTTGATGTGACCGTGCGCGACGGGGCCAATTCCGTCGGCGGGCTGGTCCTGTCGGTCGCGGACGAGGCCCCGCTGCTTGACATCGCACGGCGCGATGCGGTGCGCGATGCGCTCGAGCGGGCGGCACTTTACGCCGATGCGGCCGGGGTCGGGCTGGGCGAGGTCCTGTCGATCAGCGAGGTGTTCCGCCACGACGGACCGATGCCGCACATGATGATCGCGATGGAGGCCGACGGCGCCCGCGTGCCGATCGCGGCCGGCGAAAGCCGGATTGCGGCAAGCGTGACGATGGTTCTGGCCATCGCGGACTGAACCGCGCCGGGGCAGGCTGGTTGACCGTCGGCCGGTCGGGCGCCCTTTCCCGGGCGCCACCTTGCGGGGAAGGGGCCCCCCCGTAGGGGGGGGGCCCGCCCCCCACGGCCGGGGCGCTGGCCCCCGCCTCGCGCTCAGGCCGTGGCCTTGGCCAGCGCCTGATCCAGATCGGCGATCAGATCTTCGGCATTCTCGATCCCGATGGACAGGCGCACCACATCCGGACCCGCCCCCGCCGCCGCCTGCTGTTCGGGCGAAAGCTGGCGATGCGTGGTCGAGGCGGAATGGATGATGAGCGAGCGCGTATCGCCAAGATTGGCCACATGGCTGAAGATCTCGACCGAGTCGACCAGCTTGATGCAGGCCTCGTAACCGCCCTTGACCGCGAAGGTGAACAGCCCCCCCGCACCCTTGGGACAGATCGTCGCCACCCGCCCGTACCAGGGCGAGCTTTCGAGCCCCGCATAGGTGACATGGGCGACGCGCGGATCGGCCTCGAGCCACTTCGCCACCTTGACTGCGTTCTCGACATGCCGATCCATGCGCAGGGACAGCGTCTCGATCCCCATCAGCGTGTAATGGGCGGCCTGCGGGTTCATCGTCATGCCCAGATCGCGCAGGCCGATGGCGATGCCGTGGAAGGTGAAGGCAAGGTTGCCGAAGGTCTCGTGGAACTTGAGCCCGTGATAGGCGGGCTCGGGCGCCGAGAGCGAGGGGAACTTGTCGGAGGCGGACCAGTCGAACCGCCCCGAATCGACGATGGCCCCGCCGGTGACGGTCCCGTTCCCGGTCAGGTACTTCGTGGTGGAATGGACGACGAGCGTCGCGCCATGCTCAATCGGGCGGCAGAGATACGGCGTGGCCGAGGTATTGTCCACGATGAGCGGGATGCCCGCGGCATCGGCGACGGCGGCGACGGCCGGCAGGTCGGTGATGTAGCCGCCCGGATTGGCGATCGATTCACAGAAGACCGCGCGGGTGTCGTCGTCGATGGCGGCCTTCAGCGCGTCGAGATCGTCGAAATCGACGAATTTAGCGGACCAGCCGAACTTGCGGATCGTGTTCGAGAACTGCTGGACCGTGCCGCCATAGAGCCGGGTCGAGGCCACGACATTGCGCCCCGGCGCCATCAGCGGGAAGAGCGCCATGATCTGCGCCGCATGGCCCGAAGAGCAGCAGACCGCGCCGACGCCGCCCTCGAGCGTGGCGATGCGTTCCTGCAGGACGGCCACGGTCGGATTGGTCAGGCGCGAGTAGATATAGCCCACTTCCTGCAGGTTGA
>JAFIEN010000256.1 GCA_020832515.1 Rubellimicrobium sp.
CGGAAAGATCGCGGCCGACCGGGTGATCCTGACGGCGGGGACGGGCAGCCCGGCCCTGCTCGGGCGTCTCGGGATCGACCTGCCGCTCTTGCCGCGGCCGGGCGTGCTGATCCGGACCCGGCCGGTCGCACCGATCCTTCGGGGTGTGCTCTGCGGGCCGGAGGGCGAGGCGCGTCAACTGGCCTCGGGGGCGGTGATCCTGCCCGCGGCGGTCAGCCATCAGGGCGACGCCGCCGAAAGGCTGGACGAGCGTCCCGATCGGCTGGCCGAAGCCGCGCTCGGACGGTTCGGACGGCGGTTTGCGGGGCTGCCGCTTACGGCAGACAGGATCGCCATCGGCTGGCGGCCTGTCCCGGTGGACGGATTGCCGGTTCTGGACGAGGTGTTGCCGGGGCTATGCATGGCGGTCATGCACTCGGGCGTGACGCTCGGACCGCTTGCGGGCGAGGCGCTGGCGGAGCTGGTCGAAGGTCGGGATCCCGGCCCCCACTGGGCGCCCTACCGCCTGACCCGCCTGTCAGCCCCGCGCCCGGCCTGACCGGGGGGGGGCGATTTCCGGACCGGAAATCGCCGCGGATTTCGGACCGAAATCCGGTTCCGCCCGGGCCCAGCCTATCCCCTCAGGATCGAGCGTCCCGCATATTCCGCCGCCGTGCCAAGCGCTTCCTCGATCCGGATCAGCTGGTTGTACTTCGCCAGCCGGTCCGAGCGCGACAGCGACCCGGTCTTGATCTGCCCGCAATTCGTGGCCACCGCCAGATCGGCGATGGTCGCATCCTCGGTCTCGCCCGACCGGTGGCTCATGACACAGGTATAGCCTGCGCGATGGGCCATATCGACGGCCTGCAGCGTCTCGGTCAGGGTGCCGATCTGGTTGACCTTGACCAGCAGCGAATTGGCCGTGCCGGTGGCGATCCCGTCGGCCAGCCGCACGGGGTTGGTGACGAAAAGATCGTCGCCCACAAGCTGCACCTTCTCGCCCAGAACCTCGGTCAGGGTCTTCCAGCCGTCCCAGTCGTCTTCGGACATGCCGTCCTCGATCGACAGGATCGGGTAATCCGCCACCAGAGCCGCCAGATAGGCCACATTCTCGTCTGCCGTCAGGGACAGCCCCTCGCCCTTCATCTCGTATCGGCCGTCCCGGTAATACTCGGTCGCCGCGCAGTCGAGCGCCAGGTAGATGTCCTCGCCCGGCTTGTAGCCCGCCTTCTCGACCGAGCGCAGGATGAAATCCAGCGCCTCGCGCGTGCTCGAGATGTCGGGGGCAAAGCCGCCCTCATCGCCGATGCCGGTGGCAAGGCCCGCCGCACTCAGCTCCTTCTTGAGCGTGTGAAAGATCTCGGCCCCCATCCGCACCGCATCGCGGATCGTTTCCGCCGAGACGGGCATGATCATGAATTCCTGGATGTCGATCGGATTGTCCGCATGTTCGCCGCCGTTGATGATGTTCATCATCGGCACCGGCAGGACGCGGGCGGACGTGCCGCCGACATAGCGGTAAAGCGGCTGGCCGGTGAAATCGGCCGCGGCCTTGGCCACGGCAAGGCTGACGCCAAGGATCGCATTGGCACCCAGACGGCCCTTGTTCGCCGTCCCGTCCATCTCGATCATCAGCCGGTCGAGGCCCACCTGATCGGTCGCATCCATGCCGATCAGCTCTTCCGCGATCTCGCCGTTCACGGCCGCCACCGCCTCGAGCACGCCCTTGCCCATGTAGCGCGCCTTGTCGCCGTCGCGCCGCTCCACCGCCTCGAAGGCCCCGGTCGAGGCGCCCGAGGGGACGGCCGCCCGGCCCATCGTCCCGTCTTCCAGCGTCACATCCACCTCGACCGTGGGATTGCCGCGACTGTCGAGGATCTCGCGGGCGTGGATGTCGATGATGCTGCTCATGATCGGTCCTTCGGACAGTGGCTGAAGTCTGGCGTCGCTATAGACCGCGCGGTCCCGCTTGGGAAGCGCTGCGGGCCTGTGCGCGGGCCAGCGCGGTTTCGCGCCAGAAGGTGTACAGGCCCGAACCCACGATCACGGCCGCCCCCAACAGCGTTGCCGCATCGGGCCGTTCGCCGAAGACCCAGATCCCGATCGCCAGCGCAAAGACGATCCGCGAATAGCGGAACGGCGCCACGGCCCCCACCTCGCCCAGCCGGGTCGCGGTGACCAGAACGACATAGGCGATCCCGCCCAGCGCCATCGCCGCGACCAGCCAGGCCAGCACCCAGCCCTCGGGCCGGACCCAGGCCTCGTCCCGCAAAGCCATCATCGCGGCGCCTGCAGGCACGAGCAGGATCAGCGCATAGGCCGACAGCTGGATCGAGGTGATCCGTGCCGGCACCAGCCTTGTGCCGATGTCGCGGGTTGCAAGGCCCACGACGCCCAGGACTGCAAACAGCGACAGGGGGTCGAACCCCGCCATGCCGGGCCGGACGACCAGAAGCACCCCGGCAAAGCCGATCCCGATGGCGCTCCATCGACGCCAGCCGACCCTTTCCCCCAGAAACAGTGCCGCCCCCAGCGTGATGGCAAGCGGCATCGCCTGCAGGATGGCCGAGGCGCTGGACAAGGGCGTCAGCGCGATGGCCGTCACGATGCCCACCGTGCCGATCACCTCGCCCGCGTTGCGGATGACGACGCCACGGTGCCACAGATCGCGCGACCAGAGCCGCTCGCCCCGCACCAGCGCCGCCGCGCCGAACAGAAGCGCCCCACTGGCGCCAAGAAAGACAAGAATCTGCCCAACCGGCAAGCTGGTGGCCATCAGCTTGATCAGCATGTCCTCGATGGCAAACAGCGCCATCGCCAGCATCATCAGAAGGCTGCCGCGCAGATTGTCGCGGGTCCCGGCCGCAAGCACAGGGACAGTCATGATCCTGGCAGCCGGGAGGGTTTCAACGGCACGCCATAAAGCTCGAGCCGGTGTCCCTTGAGACGGTAGCCAAGCCGTGCGGCGATCCGTTCCTGCAGTTCCTCGATCTCGGGGTCGATGAACTCGATCACCTCGCCGGTCTGCATGTCGATCAGATGGTCGTGATGATCGCGGTCCGCCGCCTCGTACCGCGCCCGGCCATCGCCGAACTCGTGCTTCTCGAGGATACCCGCCTCTTCGAACAGCTTGACCGTCCGATAGACCGTCGCGATCGAGATGCGCGCATCGGCCTGCGCCGCGCGGGCGTGCAGTTCCTCGACATCGGGATGGTCCTCGGCCTCTTCGAGGATGCGCGCGATCGTGCGCCTCTGATCGGTCATGCGCAGGCCCCGGGCCTCGCAGCGGGAAAGGATCGTCTCTGCCATCCGGCGGGCCCCGGGTCGTTGCGGATGCCCTTCCCATACAGGCTTGGTCCGCGTGGTGCCACCCCGGCCAGTCAGAACAGGCTGAGTTGCTGGCCCGGGGCTGGCGGCGGCCGGAAAAGATCGGTCCGCAGCCGCGGCAGCCTGCGCGCCAGACCGGCCCTGCGGCAGGCAAGGTCGAAGCGCTGTTCCATCAACCGGGCCCAATGCCCCTGCCCCGTCATGCGCGTGCCGAAGGCCGGATCATAGGCCCGCCCGCCATGCAATTCCTTTAGCCGTTTCATCACCTTGGCAGCGCGGCCCGGGACATGCTCGTCAAGCCAGTCGCGGAACATCCCCTCGACCTCGAGCGGCAACCGCAACAGGATGCTGCTGGCCGCGACGGCGCCCGCTGCGGCGGCGGCGTCAAGGATCGCCTCGACTTCGTGATCGGTCAGCCCCGACACCACCGGAGAGACCATGACCCGCACGGGCACGCCGGCCCCTGCCAGACGGCGGATCGTCTCAAGTCGACGGGCCGGCGAGGGCACCCGTGGCTCGAGCGCGCGCGCAAGAACGGGGTCGAGCGTGGTGATCGAGATGCCGACGCGGACAAGTCCGTCCCCCGCCATCGGGCCAAGGATGTCGATATCACGCTCGATCAGCGTGCCCTTGGTCGTGATCGTCACGGGATGGTTGAACGCGGACAGGACGGACAGGATCGCGCGCATGATCCGGCGATCCTTCTCGATCGGCTGGTAGGCATCCGTATTGGTGCCGATCGCGATGACCTCGGGACGGTATCGCCTTGACGAAAGTTCGCTCCGCAGGACGTCGGGCGCATTGGGCCGGGCGATCAGGCGCGTCTCGAAGTCAAGGCCGGGCGACAGGCCCAGCCAGGCATGGCTGGGGCGGGCATAGCAGTAGATGCAACCGTGTTCACAGCCGCGATACGGGTTGATCGAGCGGTCGAACCCGATATCGGGCGAGGTGTTGCGCGTGATGATCCTGCGCGGGCGTTCCTCGGTCACCTCGGTGCGCAGCGGCGGCAGTTCGGCATCCGCCCCCTCGTCCGCCTCGCGGGTCAGTCTCTCGAAACGGATGGCGGGATTGCTGCAGGCGCCCCGACCGGGGCGACGATGGGCGGACACGGGGAATGGATCGGCCATGGGCGGAAGTTTAGAACATTTAGTGAACATATCAAGCAGGCTCTTGCAGGCCAAAGTCGGTCATGCAACAGGCCATGTCGGTTTCCGGTCAGACCCTGCCGGCGTTCAGGCGCAGAGGTGGCTGGACGATTTGCGCGCGAAAGGGCCCGGGCGATGGCGGACGAAGACGACGAAATCATCCTCTCGGAACTCGACGACGACGACCTTGTCGCGCAGATGTTCGACGACCTCTACGACGGTCTCAAGGAAGAGATCGAGGACGGGGTGAACATCCTGCTCGAACGTGGCTGGACGCCCTATGATATCCTGACCAAGGCGCTGGTCGGCGGGATGACGATCGTGGGCAACGATTTCCGCGACGGCATCCTGTTCGTGCCCGAGGTGCTTCTGGCCGCAAATGCGATGAAGGGCGGCATGGCCATCCTCAAGCCGCTTCTGGTGGAAACCGGCGCGCCGCGCGTGGGCAAGATGGTGATCGGCACGGTGAAGGGCGATATCCACGACATCGGCAAGAACCTTGTCGGCATGATGATGGAGGGCGCGGGCTTCGAGGTGGTGGACCTTGGCATCAACAACGCGGTCGAGAAATATCTCGACGCGCTCGAGGCCGAACAGCCGGACATCCTGGGCATGTCGGCGCTGCTGACGACGACGATGCCCTATATGAAGGTCGTGATCGACACGCTGAAGGAAAAGGGCATCCGCGACGATTACATCGTGTTGGTCGGCGGTGCCCCGTTGAACGAGGAATTCGGCCGCGCCATCGGGGCCGATGCCTATTGCCGCGATGCCGCCGTGGCGGTGGAGACCGCCAAGACCTTCGTCGCACGCAAGCACAACCAGGGGGCCGCCGCGCGTTGAGCGATCTGTCGGACAGGACACTGACCGAAAACGGCCTCGCCCCCACAGGGCGGGGCCGTGTGCTTTTGATCGCTTGCGGGGCGCTCGCGCGCGAGGTGCTTGATCTGTGCAAGGCGCATGGCTGGACCCATCTGGACCTGCAGTGCCTGCCCGCCATCCTGCACAATACGCCCGACCGGATCGTGCCCGCCGTCGAAGAGGCGGTGCGCAGGGGGCAAAGCCGCTACGAGACCGTCTTCGTGGTCTATGGAGATTGCGGGACCGGGGGTCTTTTGTTCGAAAAGTGCAAGGAACTGGGCGTCGAGATGCTGGAAGGGCCGCATTGCTATTCGTTCTTCGAAGGCAATGCAGCCTTTGCAGAGCGGGAGGAGATGACGGCCTTCTACCTCACCGACTTTTTGGTCCGGCAATTCGATGCCTTCGTCTGGCGCCCCTTGGGGCTGGACCGGCATCCGGAGCTGCGGGACATGTATTTCGGGAATTACACGGTGCTGGTCTACCAGGCCCAGACCGAGGATCCGGCGTTGACGGAACTGGCGCGGGGCCATGCGGCGCGGCTGGGGCTGGCGTTCGAGCGGCGGTTCACCGGCTACGGGGATCTGCGCGAGGCGCTGGAGGGGCTGTGATGGCGGGGTGAACCCCGCCTTACCGGATGTTGCAGGCGATGGCGGGGTGAACCCCGCCCTACGCAACGTAGTGGGTTCCGCTGCGGCATCACTTCGCGAGGTCGCGTCTCACCTGTAGGGCGGGGTTCACCCCGC
>JAFIEN010000257.1 GCA_020832515.1 Rubellimicrobium sp.
CTCACGCTCGACCATCTTCTTGGCGGCCTTGATCGTGGACGCGTGGCCCAACGACTGCAGCTTGGAGTAGATGAACGGCTTGAACAGCTCCAGCGCCATCTTCTTTGGCAGACCGCACTGATGCAGGCGCAGGGTCGGGCCCACGGTAATGACCGAACGGCCCGAGTAGTCGACGCGCTTGCCCAGCAGGTTCTGACGGAAGCGGCCCTGCTTGCCCTTCAACATGTCCGACAGCGACTTGAGGGGCCGGTTGCCCGGGCCGGTCACGGGGCGACCGCGACGGCCGTTGTCGAACAACGCGTCGACCGCCTCCTGCAGCATCCGCTTCTCGTTGTTCACGATGATCTCGGGGGCACCGAGATCCAGCAGGCGCTTCAGGCGGTTGTTGCGGTTGATGACCCGGCGGTACAGGTCGTTGAGGTCGGAGGTGGCGAACCGGCCGCCGTCGAGCTGCACCATGGGGCGCAGCTCGGGCGGGATCACCGGCACCACGTCGAGGATCATGGCCCGGGGGTCGTTGACCCGCCGACCGTTGTCGTCGCGACGGTTGAAGGCGGTGACGATCTTGAGCCGCTTGATGGCCTTCTGCTTGCGCTGCGCCGAGAGTGGACGCTGACCGGCGGGCGGGTCGATCAGGCCGCGGAGCTTGATCTCCTCGTCGTCGAAGTCGATGCGGTCGATGAGCTGCGCGATGGCATCGGCACCCATGCCGCCCTCGAAGTAGTCGCCGAAGCGGTCGACCAGCTCGCGCCAGAGCATCTCGTCTTCGATGATCTTACGGGAGAACAGATCCTTGAACTCGTCGAAGGAGCGCTTGACCAGGTCTTCTTCCTGCTCGTAGCGCTCGCGGGCCTCGACGATGCGCTTCTCACCGGCGCGCTGGCGTGCCCGGATGTCGGAGTCCTTGGCGCCTTCGCCCTCGAGCGAGGCCAGCTCGGCTTCGAGCTCCTCGTTGATCTGGTTGAGCTCGAGGTCCCGGGCGCGAGCGATCTCGTCGATCTCGGCCAGGATGTCCTTCTCGATGTCGGGCAGATCCTCGTGCCGGCGGTCGACGTCCACATGAGTGACCAGGTTGGCGGCGAAGTAGATGACCTTCTCGAGCTGCTTGGCCTTCAGCTCCTCACGGGCCTCGGTGCCCATGAGCAGGTAGGCCAGCCACGAACGGGTGCCGCGCAGGTACCAGATGTGCACGACGGGCGCGGCCAACTCGATATGACCCATGCGTTCGCGGCGCACCTTGGAGCGGGTGACCTCCACGCCACAGCGTTCACAGATGATGCCCTTGAAGCGCACCCGCTTGTACTTGCCGCAGTAGCACTCCCAGTCCTTGGTGGGACCGAAGATCTTCTCGCAGAAGAGCCCTTCCTTCTCGGGCTTGAGGGTGCGGTAGTTGATGGTCTCGGGCTTCTTGACCTCACCGTTGGACCAGGTGCGGATGGAGTCGGCGGTGGCCAACCCGATCCGCAGCTGGTCGAAGGTGTTGACGTCGAGAGCGGTCATCTGTGCCTCAGCTCCTCTCCGCCTGGCGGCGGGCGTCTTCTTCGTCGGTGCCGCGCTCAGGTCGCGACAGGTCGATCCCCAGCTCCTCCGCCGTGCGGAAGATGTCCTCGTCGAGTTCACGCATCTCGATCTCCTCACCGGTGGAGGAGATGACCTCCACGTTGAGACAGAGCGCCTGCATCTCCTTGATGAGCACCTTGAAGCTCTCGGGAATGCCGGGTTCGGGAATGTTCTCGCCCTTGACGATGGCCTCGTAGACCTTCACCCGGCCCAACACGTCGTCGGACTTGATGGTGAGCAGTTCCTGGAGGCAGTAGGCGGAGCCGTAGGCCTCGAGCGCCCAGACCTCCATCTCGCCGAAGCGCTGGCCGCCGAACTGGGCCTTCCCGCCCAGCGGCTGCTGGGTGACAAGGCTGTAGGGACCGGTCGACCGCGCGTGGATCTTGTCGTCGACAAGATGGTGCAGCTTGAGGATGTACTTCACCCCAACCGTCACCTGCCGCGAGAAGCGCTCGCCCGTCCGGCCGTCAAAGAGCCAGGACTGGCCGGACGTGTCGAAACCCGCCCGCGTCAGCATGTCGTTGACATCGGCCTCTTTCGCCCCGTCGAAAACGGGGGTCGCGATCGGCACGCCGCCGGTGACATTGCCGGCCAGCTCGATCAGACGATCCTCGTCGGCATCCTCGAGGCCCTCGGCATAGACATCATCGCCATAGGCGATGCGCATCGCCTCGCGCACCGGCGTCAGGTCGCCCGAGCGGCGGTACTGCGCCAGCGCCTCGTCGATCTGAAGGCCAAGGCTGCGCGATGCCCAGCCCATGTGGGTTTCAAGGATCTGGCCGACGTTCATCCGGCTGGGCACGCCCAAAGGGTTGAGGCAGATGTCCACCGCCGTGCCATCGGCAAGGAAGGGCATGTCCTCGACCGGGATGACCTTGGACACGACACCCTTGTTGCCGTGACGCCCGGCCATCTTGTCGCCCGGCTGCAGCTTGCGCTTCACCGCGACAAAGACCTTGACCATCTTCATCACGCCCGGGGGCAGGTCGTCGCCGCGACGGACCTTCTCGACCTTGTCCTCGAACCGCGCGTCCAGCATGCGCTTTTGCGCGTCATACTGTTCGTTCAGCGCCTCGACGATCTTCACATCGTCCTCGTCCGTCAGGACAAGCTGCCACCACTGGCCCTTGGACAGCTCGGCCAGCACCTCTTCGGTGATGGTCGTGTTGCCCTTGAACCCCTTGGGGCCGCGCACCGCCGTCTTGCCGAGGATGATGGCCTTCAGACGCGCATAGATGTTGCGGTCAAGAATGGCGAGTTCGTCGTCCCGGTCACGGGCAAGGCTTTCGACCTCTTCCCGCTCGATCTGCAGCGCGCGTTCGTCCTTCTCGACCCCGTGCCGGTTGAACACCCGCACCTCGACGACTGTCCCGAAATCGCCGGGCGGCAGCCGCATCGAGGTGTCGCGCACATCCGAGGCCTTCTCGCCGAAGATCGCGCGCAGGAGCTTTTCTTCCGGCGTCATCGGGCTTTCGCCCTTGGGGGTGATCTTGCCCACAAGGATATCGCCCGGGCCGACCTCGGCCCCGATATAGACGATGCCGGCCTCGTCGAGGTTGCGCAAAGCCTCTTCGCCCACGTTCGGAATGTCGCGGGTGATCTCTTCGGGGCCAAGCTTGGTGTCGCGGGCGGCCACCTCGAATTCCTCGATATGGATCGAGGTGAAGACGTCATCGCTGACGATCCGCTCCGAGATCAGGATCGAGTCCTCGTAATTGTAGCCGTTCCACGGCATGAACGCGACGACCACGTTCTTGCCCAGCGCCAGTTCCCCCAGATCGGTCGAGGGGCCATCGGCGATCACATCGCCCTTGGCCACCACATCGCCCACCTTCACCAGCGGGCGCTGGTTGATGCAGGTGTTCTGGTTCGAGCGCTGGAACTTGCGCATCCGGTAGATATCCACGCCCGGATCACCCGGATCGAGGTTATCGGTCACCCGAACGACGATCCGCATCGCATCGACCTGGTCGATCACGCCACTCCGGCGCGCCATGATGGCGGCCCCGCTGTCCTGCGCGACCTTGGATTCGATGCCGGTGCCCACGAGCGGCGCCTCGGCCTGCAAGAGCGGCACGGCCTGCCGCTGCATGTTCGATCCCATCAGCGCACGGTTGGCGTCGTCATTCTCGAGGAACGGGATCAGCGAGGCCGCGACCGAGACAAGCTGCTTCGGCGACACGTCGATCAGATCCACCTGATCACGCGGCGCCAACATGTAGTCGCCCGACTGGCGGGTGCTGACCAGATCGTTCACGAAACGCCCGTCGGCATCGAGATTGGCGTTGGCCTGCGCGACCGTGTGGCGCATCTCTTCGGTGGCCGACATGTAGACCACATCATCGGTGACCTGGGCATTCGCAACCCGGCGGTAGGGCGTCTCGATGAAGCCGTATTTGTTGACGCGGGCAAAGGTGGCAAGGCTGTTGATCAGGCCGATGTTGGGTCCTTCCGGCGTCTCGATCGGGCACATCCGGCCATAATGGGTGGGGTGCACGTCGCGCACCTCGAAGCCAGCGCGCTCGCGCGTCAGACCGCCCGGCCCAAGCGCAGACAGGCGGCGCTTGTGGGTCACTTCCGACAGCGGGTTGGTCTGGTCCATGAATTGCGACAGCTGCGAAGAGCCGAAGAATTCACGCACCGCCGCCGCAGCAGGCTTGGCGTTGATCAGATCCTGCGGCATGACCGTGTCGATCTCGACCGAGGACATGCGTTCCTTGATCGCGCGCTCCATCCGCAGAAGGCCCACGCGGTACTGGTTCTCCATCAACTCGCCGACAGACCGCACGCGGCGGTTGCCCAGATGGTCGATATCGTCGATCTCGCCCTTGCCGTCGCGCAACTCGACCAGCGCCCGGATGCAGGCGATGATGTCCTCGCGCCGCAGCGTGCGCTGCGTATCCTCGGCATCGAGGTTCAGGCGCATGTTCATCTTGACCCGGCCAACGGCGGACAGGTCATAGCGTTCGCTGTCGAAGAACAGCGTGTCGAACAGGGCGCTGGCGGCATCCACGGTCGGCGGCTCGCCCGGGCGCATGACCCGGTAGATGTCCATGAGCGCGGTCTCGCGGCTCATGTTCTTGTCGCTGGCCATCGTGTTGCGGATGTAGGGGCCGACATTGATGTTGTCGATGTCGAGGACGGGGATCGTCGTGAAACCCGCGTCCATCAGGGCCTTGAGCGAGCCGCCGATGATCTCGCCGTCGCGGTCCATCTCGAGCGTCAGCTCGTCGCCCGCTTCGACATGGATCGCGCCGGTTTCCTCGTTGATGATGTCCTTGGCGACGTATTTGCCCACGATGTTGCGGAACGGAACCAGCAGCTGGGTGACCTTGCCCTCGTCGATCAGCTTCTTGGCGGCGCGCGGCGTGACCTTGTCGCCGGCATGGCAGATCACCTCGCCGGTGGCGGCATCGACCAGATCGAAGGTCGGCCGCGTGCCGCGCACACGCTCGGGGAAGAACTTGGTGACCCAGGCCTTCGCCTTGGCGTCATAGACATAATCGACGGTGTCGTAATAGGCATCCATGATGCCTTCCTGGCCAAGGCCCAACGCATAAAGCAACGTCGTCACCGGCAGTTTCCGGCGGCGGTCGATGCGCGCGAAGACAAGGTCCTTGGCGTCGAACTCGAAATCCAGCCACGATCCGCGATAGGGGATGATCCGGCAGGCGAAGAGCAGCTTTCCGCTGGAATGCGTCTTGCCCTTGTCATGATCGAAGAACACGCCGGGCGAGCGGTGCATCTGGGACACGATCACCCGCTCGGTCCCGTTGACGATGAACGTCCCGTTCGGCGTCATGAGCGGCATGTCGCCCATGAACACGTCCTGTTCCTTGATGTCCTTCACCGATTTTGCGCCGGTATCTTCGTCCACATCGAACACGATCAGGCGCAAGGTGACCTTCAGGGGTGCTGCATAGGTCATGTCGCGCTGCTGACATTCGTCGACATCGTATTTCGGCCTGTCGAGATCGTACTTGACGAACTCGAGAACGGCGGTCTCGTTGAAATCCTTGATCGGAAAGACGGACTGGAAAACACCCATGATGCCTTCGCCATCCGCCGGCTTGTCGCCATCGCCGGAGCGCAGGAACAGGTCGTAAGAACTTTTCTGCACCTCGATGAGGTTCGGCATCTCCAGCACTTCGCGGATCTTGCCGTAATACTTTCTCAAGCGTTTCTGGCCGAGGAAGGACTGCGCCATGAGGTAAGTCACCTTTCAATTGTCTCTGCGGACTGGGCGCGCCGTCGGGCATCGGCACGCGGCCCATTGAGAACGGGAGTTTCCGGGTCCATCCTTGGCCGCCGTCCCACCGGCGACCTCTCGACCCCTGGAACCTGCCCAAGACGGAAGCGCACGCGACGCTGCCCTCTGAGACAGATCAAGCTGGATCCGCAGGGACGCGGATCCAGCCCTGTATGTAGGGCGGGGGGGTGACCCCCCCCCCCCGGGGGCGGCGGGGGGGGGGGGCCCCC
>JAFIEN010000258.1 GCA_020832515.1 Rubellimicrobium sp.
GTGTTCGTTTCAATGTTGGGGGCGGGCTCGGGGGGTTTCGGTCGTCCCAACCACATCGGCACGGCGGGGGTTGGCGCTTCCGGGGCGAAGCGGTTGCGGCTGATCGGCGGACGGGGCCCAGCCGGTCAGGGTGACAACCTCGAATGTCGCCGGGATGCGCCCGTCTGGCTGGCCCCAGGTCCGGGCATAGACCTCGGCCGCCCGGGCAAAGACGGCGCGGCGGGTGGGGTGGCGCAGGCGGGCGGCAAGGGCATTGCCCTCGCCCATGGCGCGCAGGTCGCGCATCAGGGCGAAGGCGTCCGTGTAGCTGACGGTGTAGGGCGTCGCATCCGCAACCGGCAGGGCAAGGCCCGCGCGTTGCAGAAGCGCGCCCAGATCGCGGATCTCGCCCATGGGCGCCACGCGGGGGGAGAGGCCGCCGGTCACCTCGGCCTCGGCCTGGGCAAGGGCTGCGCGCAATTCGTGCAGCGTCTGGCCGCCGAACAACGTCGCGATCAGAAGGCCATCGGGCTGCAGGGCAAGACGGGATTGCACAAGCTGACCGACGGGATCGTTGGCGGCATGCAGCGCCATGTCGTGGACGATCAGGTCATGCGCGCCGGGGGCAAGCGCAAGCCGGTCGTCATCGGCAACGATCCGCGCAGCCGGCAGCATATCCGACCAAAGCGCGGGCATCGCCGTCACGATCGCTGGCGCCGTAAACCGCCTGTTAACCACCGTCAGTCTTTCCTGAACGTCGCCGACCACTTCCTTGCGCAGGAAGGTTTCCGTCGCGCGGGCGCGGCGGCGGGCAAGGGTTGGACGGTGGAACAGGTCGGGGGGTTGCATGACCCCCATCTAGGGGAATGACATGGGGATGCAAAGCGTGGTTCGGGCGATCTATCCGCCGCAATGTGTCTCTTGCGGCGCGCAGACCGAGACCGAGCACGCGCTTTGCGGCCCCTGCTGGCGCGACACCGGCTTTGTCGGCGGGCTGGTCTGCGATCTTTGCGGGGTGCCCTTGCCGGGGGCCGATCAGGGCCAACGCGAGGTCTGCGACGACTGCATGACCATCGCCCGGCCCTGGAGCCAGGGGCGCGCGGTCTTTCTCTACAAGGACAACGGGCGCAAGCTGGTGTTGCAGTTCAAGCATGGTGACCGGACCGACCTTGCCCGCCCCGGGGGCGACTGGATGGCACGCGCGGCGGCCCCCCTGCTCCGCGAGGGGCAGGTGATCGTGCCGGTGCCGCTGCACTGGACGCGGCTGTTGCGGCGCAAATACAATCAGGCGGCACTGCTGGCCAACCGCATGGGCGCGGTCCTGCGGCAAAGCGTCTGTCCCGACGCGCTGATCCGGCCCCGGCGCACCCCCCGGCTGGACGGTTTTGCCCGCGACCTGCGCTTTGCGACGGTGCAGGGCCGGATCGCGGTGAACCCGGCGCGCAAGCATGTGCTGCGCGACCGGCCGGTACTGATCGTGGACGATGTCATGACCTCGGGCGCGACATTTGCGGCGGCGGCCGAAGCTGCCCTTTCGGCGGGCGCCGCCGAGGTTTGCGTGCTGGCTCTGGCCCGCGTCGCCAAAGATGCCTAGGTTCGACAGGTCACCCCAGTTCAGGACCCTGCGATGCCCGCCGTCGAGATCTATACCACCCCGTTCTGCGGCTATTGCCACGCCGCCAAGCGCCTTCTGACGCAGAAGGGCGTCAGTTTCTCGGAAATCGACCTGTCCACCCAGCCCGACAAGCGCGGCGAAATGGTGACCCGCGCCAATGGCGGGCGCACCGTGCCGCAGATCTTTATCGACGGGCGGCATGTCGGCGGTTGCGACGATCTTTACGCGCTGGACCGGGCGGGCAAGCTTGACCCGATGCTTGCGCCATGAAGACGGCGCTGCTGCAGCTTACCTCGTCGGACAGTCCCGCCGACAACCTTGCCACCGTGCGCGCCATGCTGCGCGAGGCAGCCGGCGCGGGGGCCGGGTTCGTGGCGACGCCCGAGATGACGAACTGCATGTCCTCGAACCGCGACCATCAGCGCAGCGTCCTGCAGACCGAAGAGGCTGACGAGACGCTGGCAGCCTTGCGGGCCGAGGCGAAGGCGCTGGGGATCTGGCTGGTGATCGGGTCACTCGGGATCCGGACAGGGGATGCGGACGGCCGCTTCGCCAACCGGATGTTCGTGATCGACCCCGAGGGGCAGGTGCGGGCACGCTATGACAAGATCCACATGTTCGACGTCAATGTCTCGGAGACCGAGACCTACCGCGAATCGGCCGCCTATCGCCCCGGCGACCGCGCGGTGACCGTCGAGACGCCGTTCGCCACGCTGGGCCTGACGATCTGCTATGATGTGCGCTTCCCCTATCTGCATCGTGCACTGGCCAAGGCGGGGGCCGAGGTGATTGTCGCCCCCGCCGCCTTTTCGCAGGTCACCGGCGCCGCCCATTGGGACCCGCTTCTGCGCGCCCGCGCGATCGAGACGGGCTGCTGGGTGCTGGCCCCCGCGCAGACCGGATTGCACCCGGCCAGCGTCGAGCAACCGCCCCGTCGCACCTATGGGCACACGCTGGCCGTGGCACCCTGGGGCGAGGTGATCGCCGATGCGGGGGTCGAACCGGGCATCACCTATGTGACGCTTGACCGGGCTGCCGTGGCCGAGGCGCGGCGGCGTGTGCCCTCGCTGACCCATGACCGGCCGTTCGAGGGGCCCTGATGGCAGAGCCGAACGAGTCGCTTGCCGTGACCCTGTTCAGCGAGATCCTGATGGTGGATCAGCTTGCCCGCAGCACCGTGGCCAAGGGCCTGCCCAAAGGGATGGAGCTGTCGCATTTTTCGGTCCTCAACCATCTGGCCCATACCGGGCAGGAAAAGACCCCGGCCCAGCTGGCGCGGGTCTTTCACCTGACGCGGGGGGCGATGACGAACACGCTGGGCAAGCTGGAATGGGCCGGCTGGGTACATATTCGCCCCGACTGGGACGATGCGCGGCGCAAGCTTGTCTCGATCAGCCCCTCGGGTCTGGCGGCGCGCAACGCCGCCGTTGCGGCGATCACGCCGCTGATTGCCGATGTGGTCGGCAAGGTCGGACAGGACAGGGTGCGCGCCGCCCTGCCGGTGCTGCGCGAGATGCGGATCCGGCTGTCGGGCGACTAGCGGCGTCTGTCGTCAGACAGGCTGCGGGTTGCGGTGGAACCCGGCCTGATGCCAGTTCGGATAGATCGGCGTCACCGCGCCAGCGGCATCCAGCCGGGCAATCTGGTCGGGATCGAGCGCCCAGCCGACCGCGCCCAGATTGTCGCGCAACTGGTCGGGATTGCGGGCACCGATGATGACGGTCGAAACCGAAGGTCGCTGGAGTACCCAGTTCAGCGCGATCTGCGGCACGGTCCTGCCGGTTTCCTCTGCCAGTGCATCGAGCACGTCCATGACGGCGTAGAAGCGTTCGTCCGGCACGGGCGGTGCGCTGTCGGCGGTGCGGGCGACGCGGGCGTCGGGCGGGATGGGATTGCTGCGCCGATACTTGCCCGAGAGGCGGCCCCAGCCCAGCGGGCTCCAGACCACGGTGCCGACGCCCTGGTCGAGTGCGAGCGGCATGAGGTCCCATTCGAAATCGCGGCCCACGAGCGAGTAATGGGCCTGATGCGCCACGTGGCGCACAAGCCCAAGCCGGTCGGAGGTGGCGAGCGACTTCATCAGATGCCAGCCCGAGAAGTTGGAACAGCCGACATAGCGGATCTTGCCGACCTTCACGAGGCTGTCGAGGGTGGAAAGCACCTCTTCCTGCGGGGTGATGGCATCGAAGCCGTGCAGCTGGAACAGGTCGATGTAATCGGTACCGAGGCGCGAGAGCGACGCATCCACCGCGCGGATCAGCCAGTGGCGGGACGAGCCGACATTGTTGGGATCGTCCGACATGGGGAAGGTCGCCTTGGTCGAGATCAGCACCCGGTCGCGGCGGCCCTTGATGGCATGGCCGAGGATCTCTTCGGCACGGCCGGCGGAATAGACATCGGCGCTGTCGAACATCGTCAGCCCGTGATCGAGGCAGATGTCGATCAGGTCGCGCGCCTCGGCCTCGTTCGTGGTGCCCCAGGCGCGGAAGAATTCCTCGCTGCCGCCGAAAGTGGCGGTGCCTAGGGTCAGGGCGGGGACCATGAAGCCGGACCGGCCGAGTCTGCGGTGTTCCATCGTGTCTCTCCTTGGTGGGCGGTGGGGGGGGCGCTGCCCCCCGCCTGCGGCTCCCCCCGGGATATTTGGGAACAAAAGAAGCGAGGGGGCGGTCTCAGGAATGGATCGGTCCGTCGCCACAGGCAAGGGCCGCTTCGCGCACGGCCTCGGAATAGGTGGGATGGGCGTGGCAGGTGCGGGCGAGGTCTTCGGCGGCCGCGCCGAATTCCATCGCGACGCAGATCTCGTGGATGAGGTCGCCCGCCATGGGCCCGATGATATGGGCGCCGAGGATGCGGTCGGTCGCCTTGTCCGCAAGGATCTTGACGAAGCCGTCGCCGGCGAAATTGGCCTTGGCGCGACCATTGCCCATGAAGCTGAACTTGCCGGTCCTGTAAGGGCGGCCTTCTTCCTTGAGCTGTTCCTCGGTCTTGCCGACGGAGGCGACCTCCGGGTGGGTGTAGATCACGCCGGGGATCACGTCGTAATTCACATGCCCGTGCTGGCCGGCGAGGATTTCTGCCACGGCGTGCCCTTCGTCCATGGCCTTGTGGGCGAGCATGGGGCCGGTGATGGCATCGCCGATGGCGTATATGCCGGGGATGCTGGTGGCGTAGCGGGCATCGGTCACGATCTGGCCGCGGGGGGTGGTCTCGATGCCGAGCGCGTCGAGGCCAAGCCCTTCGGTATAGGGTTTGCGGCCAGTTGCGACGAGGACGGTGTCGGCCTCGAGGGTTTCCTCGGCCTCGGTCTTGCGCAGCTTGTAGGTGAGGCTGGCCTTTCCACCCTTGACCGTCACGCCCTGCACGGCGGCGCCGAGGATGAAGGTCAGGCCCTGCTTCTGCAAAAGGCGCTGGAAGCTGCGGGCGACCTCGGCATCCATGCCTGGGGTGATGGCGTCGAGATATTCGATCACCGTCACCTTGGCGCCGAGGCGGGCATAGACCGAGCCAAGCTCGAGCCCGATCACGCCCGCGCCGATGACGGCGAGGTGCTTTGGCACTTTCGCAAGCGTCAGCGCGCCGGTGGAGGTGACGACGGTCTTTTCGTCCACGGTGACGCCGGGCAGGGCGGTGGGCTCGGACCCCGAGGCGATGACGATGTGTTTGGCCTCGTGCACGGTGTCGCCAACCTTGACCTGGCCGGGGGCGGGGATGGTGGCCCAGCCCTTGATCCAGTCGATCTTGTTCTTCTTGAACAGGAATTCGATGCCGCCGGTGTTCTGGCCGATGACCTCGTCCTTGTAGGAGAGCATCTGTTTCCAGTCGATCTTCGGGGTCACGCCAAGGCCCATCTTGGCGAAGTTGTGCTGCGCCTCGTGGAGCATGTGGGTGGAATGCAGAAGCGCCTTGGAGGGGATGCAGCCGACGTTGAGGCAGGTGCCCCCCAGCGTCTCGCGTCCTTCGACGACGGCGGTCTTGAGGCCAAGCTGGGCCGCGCGGATCGCGCCGACATAGCCGCCGGGGCCTGCGCCGATGAAGATCACATCATAAGGCATGGGGGTTGTCCTTCCGGTAGGGCCGTTCAGAAGAGGGCGGCGAGAAGCATCAGCAGGGTGGCGAACCAGCCCAGCGCCCAGACGAGCGAGCGCCAGGGGGCGAGGGCGTAGAGATAGCAGGGGATGTAGACGATCCGCGCGGCGAGATAGGCGAAGGCGCAGGCGGTGGTGAAGGCGCCGGACTGGCCGGTGGTGTGGATCACGAGGGCGGCGATGGAGAAGAGGATCAGCCCTTCGAAATGGTTGTTCATCGCGCGCTGGGCGCGGGCGGCGCGGCCGCGCAGGGGGATGGGTTCGTCGCGCGGGCCGCGGGCCGCGCCGGGGGGGGGCTGCCGGGTGGGCCGCACGGCATAGAGCGCGCTCTGGCCCCTCTGGAGGTGGGGTGGGCGGGTG